>JAJFUD010000064.1 GCA_021372585.1 bacterium | reverse complement strand
CTAAAAACTAAATCAGTGTTTTAAGATGTAATCCAGGCGTTTGTTTACATCGTCCCAGTTGACAATATTCCAAAACGCTTCCACATATTTTCCTCTGTCATTTTTGTAATCAACGTAATAAGCATGCTCCCACACATCAAGTACCATGAGAATTTTGAAGGTGGGAATAATGTTGACATTATGCTTCTCGATTTGCATCATGATAGGTCTGTTCAAGACTTTGCAGTATGCCAGTGCTGCCCATCCGGATCCTTCGACACTCATCGCTGTTTGAGAGAATATTTTTTTAAATCGTTGGATGGAGCCAAACTCATCTCGGAGCACATCGGTAATCATGCCAATCGGTTCCCCTCCGCCACCTTTTCCTGATGGGGCGATATTCTTCCAGAAAAACGAGTGAAGCAGCTGCCCGGCGATATGGAAAGAGAGTTCCTTAAAAGTTGACTTTGTATCAAAATCCGTTTCCTCCGTTCTGCTCTTTTCCATTCTCTGAAGAATATCATTCGCCCCCTTAACATAGGCTGCATGATGCTTGCCATGGTGCAATCTCAGAAGCTCTTCTGAGAGATACGGTTCCAGTTCGTTATACCCATATTCGAGCTCAGGTAATGCATACAATTTTTCTAAACCCATCTTCTCCTCCTAGATACATATTAAAAAATGTACAGGGGGTAAGTCCCCTATACAAAGATACACCTTGGGAATTAAGGAAACATCGTTTTCTTTATGGCTTACCAATCCACATAATCAAACAACCAATTGCCATAATAATAGAACCTACCTTAACTGCTTCTGGAAATACCCAGCCAAAACAAGTCAGTGTTAATCCAGTCCATAATAATTTCACTCCCATGTATTTTCCTCCTTCCACAAATTGCTTAAATGGCTTATTAAATTACCAATCTTGAATAAATAGAATGTAAATATTAAAAAAAGTCTATCACCAATATTTAAATTACCATCAGCTTTTTTAACATATTTTTCATTCGACCGGGAATCAATAAATTGGTACAGAAGACTATCTCCAGTCCTGAAAATGAAATGTTGACAAACGGGGAGGGGAACTTACTATTTAGTGATAAGAGCACAACAAAATCCAGGAGGTTGCACATGGAGTTTGAGAAATTAGGCGCATTCTATCTTGGTCGTCCGTATGATCTATCAAAGAAAGAACCACTAGAGGGACTATTATTATATGATTCCAAAGACCTGACGACGCATGCGGTTTGTGTTGGTATGACCGGTAGTGGGAAAACAGGTCTATGTGTGAATATTTTAGAGGAAGCCGTAATGGATAACATACCATCCATTGTCATCGATCCGAAAGGAGATTTAACCAATCTGCTCTTACAGTTTCCCAATCTTCAGGCAGAGGATTTTATTCCCTGGGTGAATGAATCTGATGCCCAGAAGAAGAACCTCTCCATTGAGGAGTTTGCAAAACAACAAGCTGAGATGTGGAAGAATGGATTGGCCTTATGGGGACAGGACGGTAGTAGGATTGAAAAACTAAAACAAAACGCGGATTATGCGATCTATACCCCCGGTAGTCAGGCAGGCATCCCTGTCTCCATTTTAAAATCCTTTGAGGCGCCTAATAAAGAGATTATAGACGATGATGAATTACTGCGAGAAAGAATTAATACGACGGTGACCAGTTTGCTAGGATTGATCGGCATTCAAGCAGACCCTATTCAAAGCAAAGAGCATATCCTCCTGTCCTCCATCTTGTTGAACAGCTGGAAGGAGAATAAGAACTTAGATATCGCTTCCCTGATCACTCATATTCAAACTCCCGGATTCACCAAAGTGGGCGTGATGGATCTGGATGTGTTTTATCCCGCGCAAGAAAGAATCGCCCTATCGATGAAGTTGAATAATCTATTGGCGGCACCGGGATTCAGTACATGGCTGGAAGGGGAAGCACTCGATATTGATAAGCTTTTATTTACCGAGAAAGGGATGCCTCGAGTTTCTATTTTTTCTATCGCCCATCTGAATGATTCCGAGAGAATGTTCTTCGTATCTCTGCTTTTGAACCAGATTATTGGCTGGATGAGAATGCAATCCGGCACTACCAGCTTACGGGCTATCGTCTATATGGATGAAATTTATGGATTTTTCCCCCCAGTCGCGAATCCACCCTCCAAGACACCGATGCTGACTTTACTGAAGCAAGCCAGAGCGTATGGAGTGGGCATGGTGCTGGTCACTCAAAATCCTGTCGATTTGGATTATAAAGGGCTGGCGAATACCGGTACCTGGCTGATTGGCAGACTGCAGACAGACCGTGACAAAGTCAGGGTGTTGGATGGTTTGGAAGGCGCGGCAGCGACATCTGGTTCGAACTTTAACCGATCGAAAATGGAGCAATTGTTAGCGGGGCTTTCCAACCGTGTTTTCTTGATGCACAACGTTCATGAAGAGGAACCCGTTGTATTTGAAACAAGATGGGCGATGTCATACTTGAGAGGACCGTTAACCCGTCAGCAGATCAAAGTATTGATGGGTCCCTATAAGGCGGCCATGCCAGTATCAAAAACCACCCATACGACCGGCATGAGCACCAAGGCTGCTGCTATCGGGAAACAGGCAGCTCAAAAACCAGTCCTGAAGAACGAGCTTCCTCAGTGGTATATTCCATTAAGATCTCAACCGGTAGCTGGTCAGACCCTGGCCTATCAACCCACTGTACTGATCCACGGTCAGATTGTTTTTTCAGAACCAAAAGCCAATATTGAACAAAACAAACCTATTTCTTACCTGATACCCGTAAAAAATGATCCCTTACCGATCAAATGGGACAATGCCATGCAAAGTGCGGTAGCAATTGAAGATTTGGAAAAAGCCCCTGCCGATCAGGCTACTTTTGGAGAACTTCCCTCTCTGTTTAGCCAATCCGGTGCTGATAACGACCTGAAAAAAGAAGCTCTCCAGTGGTTATACCGAAGCCAGCAAATTACGCTATGGAAAAGCCCAAGTACGAAAGTGATATCCAATCCGAATGAAGAGGAGAGAGATTTCAGGATACGCATGACACAACAGGTCAGAGAGCAGAGAGATCAGGCTTTAGAAGATCTCAGGAATAAATATGCAACCAAGAAAGCTTCCCTGGAAGAAAAAATACGCAAATCCACACAAACACTGGAAAGAGAAAAAGAGCAGGTAAAACAACAGGGAGTGCAGACGGCTATATCTGTTGGCGCCACTATTTTAGGAGCGATTCTGGGGAGGAAAACTTCCGGAACCGGAACGGTGGGAAGAGCTACCACTACCGCCAGGAATGCAAGCCGAACGATGAAAGAGACCCAGGATGTGAACAGAGCAAAAGAAACGGTTGAGGTGATGATGCAGAAGTTGAAAGAGCTCGAAGAGGAGATGCAAAAAGATATGGAGTTGATAAGCTCGAAAATGGATGCGTCTACCGAACAGCTCGAAAATGTCAGTATTAAACCAAAAAAAACGGATATCACTGTCCACTTGGCGGCTTTATGCTGGGCACCTTACTGGAAATCACCTGACGGGAATCTGAGCCAAGCTTTTTAAGATTGATGAGTGAGTTTTACCAAAGAATATATGAGATTGTTGCCCTGATACCAGAAGGGAAAGTGCTAAGTTACGGACAAATCGCTCGTTTTCTGGGCAATCCTCAAAGCGCTCGCATGGTCGGTTGGGCTATGCATCAATGCCCGTCCGGTCTTCCCTGGCATCGTGTCGTGAAGAAATCCGGAGAAATCCCTTTTCATGACCGTTCGATTGAAGGTATCTCACAGCGAGAAATGCTGGAGAAGGAAGCGGTATCATTTAACGCTGAAGGTATGATTGATATGTCATTATACGAGTGGGAGATCGAACTGCCTGATTAGTCAGTTGATATCATTCGGTAAAGGCGTATTGTCTTCTACAAGCTCTTTCTTGATTTCTTCAAATTCATTCTCGATCTCTTTTAATCTGATTCTGCTTGCTTTGACGAGGCGTATCCCCTCCCTGATCTTTTCCAAGCCCTGTTCTACATCAATTTCCTGCTGTTGATCGAACCAGGAATTGATTTTTTCCAGTTCTTTCAATATTTCCGTTAAATTCGTTGGTTCCATCATGTCTCCTTTTTAATAATCTCCTCCGCTTTTGCATGGACATTTCCATCCGAAAGCTGGATTTGAATGGGATCATTTGGTTGAAGTTGGTTGACTGATTTCACGATTCGGTTTTTTGAGAAAAGTAGGCTATAACCGAGCTTTAGCTGTCTTTCAGGATTGTTGTTCTGCAGTTCTTTTTCGAACTGAGTCAACTTATTTCCAATTGTTTCCAGGGAACTTTTAAAGTGTTTCCAGAGAAGATCCGAGCTTATTTTTAAGTCTTTTTCACAATGCCTGATTGTGGTAGAAATTATGCTCAGGAAATGAGAGATCAGCTTTTGCAGGGAAGAATCGGTGTGCTTTAATTTCTGGTGATAGATCATGCTCCAGTTGACCGTTTTCTCAGATATTTCTCTTGTTCTGTGAATCGAATTGGTGAACTGGCTCATCAGGTGCGTCTGGTAAAAGTCCAACCGTTGGATGGCAATCTCCCAGGTACGGTTGATCTCACGAGCGACAGCGGTTGGGGTAGAAACAGACATGTCGGCTGCCAGGCAGAACAGCGGGACATCCTTGTCATGGCCGATACCACATATTACCGGGACCGGATAATCCAGGATTGACTTCACCAATGTTTCGTTATTGAATGCTTGCAAGCTCTCCAGACTGCCGCCTCCGCGGATCACAATCAGAAGGTCAATCGGTTTGGATCGAAAATACCGGATGGCTTTCACGAGTTCCCTGACGGCCAAAGCTCCTTCGACTCTGGAGTCATACAATGTTATTTTGTAACCAAATTTGCCAAGGTTGGTGTACAGATCATTTATCACGGCTCCCTGTTTGGAGGTAATCACACCTAACCTGACAGGATAAGCGGGAAGCAGTTTTTTTCTGGCGATATCAAAGCAGCCTTCTGCGTCTAGCTTTTTCTTCAAGGCATCGTAGGCTTTTTTGAGGGCTCCTTCACCGACAAGTTCTATCGAAGCTACCCGTAAAGTCATCTTCCCGGACAATTTATAGATTTCGGGATACCCATACAGAATCACTTCCAAGCCGTCCTGCAACTCAATCTGGGTCATCTCAAAGTCTTTTTCCCACATAAAGCACTGAAGAACGCTCTCATCGCGTTTGTCTTTTAAGGAAAAATACAGGTGTTTCTGGATTTTAAAACCGGTGATCTCTCCCTGGACAAAAACCTGGATCGGTTTTAAGGTAGCATTCACCTTATCGAGAAAATCACTTACGGTCAGTATTTCGCGTTCAGAGGTGTCCTTTGATTCATAGGGTGTAAATAAAGAAATCGGCTCCCATTCATCATTAATCAAGGATAGTATCTCCAAGCCATATTTACTGTACTTTTTTTCACCAAAGCCTTTAATATCAATAAATTCAGCTTTTGTCTTTGGTTTTTTTTCAGCAATCTCTTCCAGTGTCACATTTTGCATGATCATGTATAATTCAACTTTCTCATCCAGGCTTTTCTGTTGGCGCCAAACTCTCAGCCTCTGCGCTAAATCGTTACTCATTATTTCCCGTTCAATACTTCGAACCACAAATCATGCCACATAGTAAAATTATTATATTCCAAAGATGGCTTAACTCCAGAGATTTAGTTTTACTCGGATCCAATTTAGGTTGCTATTTGCAGTGGTTTTAAGTAAAAATGATTCATGAGAATGATTCCTGGTAAAGACCGTTGCGTTAAAATATCGAATCGAGCACTTTTAGTTATGGATGCGCAGCATTACTTTTTTTCTATCTCTTCTCCGGCTTATCTAAAAGGTTCCGGCATGATTTTACCGGTCATTGAACAATTGGTGCAAAGCTTCAAAGAGCATGCCTCCCTTGTGATAGGCACCATTCACACCGGTGGTAACGCAAAAATGGAAGAGTGGTGGGGGCATACCGTGCAGGAAAAATGGACTATTCCGATGATCAAGGATATCCCTATCATCAGAAAAACCACGTATGATGCGTTTGTAGATACCGATTTGGAAGCCATCCTGCAGAAATATGCCATTCAACAGCTGTTTATTACCGGCGCGATGACCCATTTATGTTGTGAAACAACGGCAAGAACAGGTTTTGTAAAAGGGTATGATATAGTCATGTTGAAAGACGCTTGTGTTTCGAAAAATGAACAGTATCATGAGTATTCCCTGCATAACCTGGCCCATGGAGTCGCTTCAGTCATAGAGAGCCGGGATATCCAGTGGTAGTAGGCATTATCGGAGCTGGTCCTGCCGGCATTGCTTGTGCGTCTATTCTAGCCAGGTATCAGAAGGATGTGCTGTTGTTTGAGGAAAGAGCACCGGGCGGATTATTGAATAATGCCAGATGGGTAGAAAATTTTCCCGGTTTACTGCCAATGTCCGGGGAAGAACTGGTTGATCAACTGAAAATCAGTTTACGGCACCCTCACATAAACCTGGTTTTTGAGAAAGTGGTACAAATTCAGAAACATCGTGTACAGACCAGTACCGGTCAAATATATAGAGTGGATCAAATCGTATTGGCGATGGGAACTCAACCAAAAATCATGGAAGATTGGCCACCCAATCCAAGAGTTGTGTTTGAATGGAGAGATGTCCCAAAAGGTATCCATACACTGGGGATTCTTGGTGCGGGTGATGCCGCCTTCGATAGCGGATTATCAGGTCTTGACAGGAAATATGAGGTGTATCTTTGGAACCGAAGTGATCGGATGAAAGCGATTCCACTCCTTTATCAATCTTATATTCAAGCCGGGGGAGTCTATTTTGAGGATGAACCGATTCACAGAATACACCCATTTGAAAATGGACTGCTGATACAAACCGGGAAAAGAAATATGAATGTGGATGTTTTGCTGGTATCCATCGGGAGAGAAAAGAAAACCATCATTGGGATTGACCTTCTTGATCCCACCATACGGGAGATTGGAGATTATGCTCATCCCCTGTTCAGGCAGGCATCTATCGCCATTGGGGATGGTATTCGAGTTGGATTAGAGATAATATTGGGTCAGGAGTGAGATATGCAGATTATAGATCAATATGGCAAAGAATCAGTCGCTAGAGTTTATCTTGGAAAGACCTATTCCGGGAAACAGGTCGAATTCGTTGATTCCTTACAAAAGGATATTCCACGGGAAAAGAAGTGGGTGTGTATTATATCCAGCATGATTGGATGTCCTGTAGGGTGCAGGTTTTGTGATGCCGGCGGTTTCTACAAAGGGAATTTGAGCAAGGAAGATATGCTGGAACAGATCGATTTTCTGGTGAATCAGTATTTTACAGATCAGACCATCCCTGTTGAGAAATGGAAGATCCAATTTGCCCGAATGGGAGAGCCGTCGTTTAACAATGCTATTTTAGAGGTTTTACAAGAGCTTCCGGTGCGGTACAAAGCTCCCGGTTTATTACCTTCCTTGTCCAGTGTCGGTCCTGAAAAAGGGGAGAAGTTTTTTCAACAGCTGCTTGAAATTAAGAATCAATTGTATATCGGTAGGTTTCAACTTCAATTTTCCATACACTCTACCTCCATGGATCAACGCAACTACTGGATCCCGTTCAAGAAATGGACTTTTCAACAAATTGCAGAATATGGTAAAGCCTTTAAAACTTCCCGGGACAAAAAAATTTCGTTGAATTTTGCGGTTTCCCGCGAAGCTGTCATTGAGCCGGAAGTATTACGAGAGGTTTTTCATCCGGATTTGTTTTTAATAAAAATGACCCCGATTAATCCCACTCATACTTCTGTCATGCATCAAGTCCGAAACGATATGCACATGGAAACCGGGGCATTGGATTCCCATCCCGGGCTGGTAAAGGAGTTGAGAGGCGTGGGATACGAAGTGATCCTCTCCATCGGTAATCCGGAAGAGAATGATATAGGGAGTAACTGCGGACAATATGCGAGAAAACATTTGATAGCAAGTGAGTAGTGAGAATTGAAAAAAGAAATAGAGAATAGTCCGGATAAAGAATCGATGAAATCCAGCGAAAAGCAAGAATTTGCGATACAATTTTAGAGAAAGAAAATCTTTCTTGGAGGGCAATATTACTGAATATGAAGAAAATAGTTGGTTGGGTAAGCCTTATTATTGTTCTAATGCTTGCAGTCGCAGTGTATTTTTATGTTTCCCCTCTGATGCCGGTCAAAATAGCCACTCATTGGAATATGTATGGACTGGCGGACGGATTCAGCTCGAAAGCACTGGGACTTTTTCTCTTTCCCGGTATTGCCGTCATTCTTACGGCAATTTTGCTGTTTTTACCGGCATTGGACCCAAAAAAAGAGAATATTCAACTATTTGAAGAGGCCTACAATCGTTTTATACTCGTCTTTCTTCTTTTTCTTTTCTATCTCTTTTTCCTGACCATCCTTTGGAACCTAAGCTGGGTTTTTTCGTTTAACCAGGCTTTGGCAGCTGGAATGGCGTGGTTCTTTTACGAGATCGGAAAACTATTGGGTCAAGTGA
>JAJFUD010000079.1 GCA_021372585.1 bacterium | reverse complement strand
GCATCACTGCCTATCACTACTAAAGATCCACCAAGCTGAACATACCACTTCAGAATCTCCATCGGGGGGTGAGGCCTGTCCAAGGATTGTATGCCCTTTGTGTTGATTTCCAACGCTGCATGATGCAAAATCAGCTGACTCAGAATCTCTTTGATCTGCTGTTCATACGAAAGAAATTCCTCTGTAGTATAGGGTTGATACCGTAGGATATAGTCCAAATGACCTAAAGCATGATAACGCTCTCCATGCGTCACGATATAGAGCATCTCTTCAAAATAAAGGCGAAGAAACGCCTCATGTCCTGCTTTCTGATACGCTTTTTGGGAGCAAAAAGGAGCCCCCTTGCTGGCGTGCAGGGAAAAAACGATATACTCCAAAGGGTAAGTGCGGAGAAGCTGTTCAGTCGCAGTAAGATTGGATGCATTCACCCCCGCCTCAATACCGGTTAAGATGTGCATTATAGGGTATTGGTGCTTAGCCTGAGAGACTTCCTCTATATAGTCATCTAACCGATGATAGGCTTTTTTATGCTGAATACCCAGGTCCATGTGCTCCGTAAAAGCGATATCCTGTATCTGTCCAAGTGTGCAATGATCTAGTGCTTCCTGAATGGACATCTTGCTGTCCGGAGACCATTTTGAGTGAATGTGATAATCCGAAACTACTCTATTTTTCATACCGGGTACCATTATAACGGAATTTCACGGAAACCCAAACCAAGATAAGCCAATCCTTTAGGAGAGAGGAAAGAAATATAGTATACTGTTGATATGGAAAGAAAAAAGAGAGTGCTACTGCTATGGTTATTGTTTTTCTTTGTAAGTATGATAAGCTGTCAAACCAAATCCCCAGAAACGACCGTAACTCCCAAAAAAGAGAGTACTGCTTTGTACTGGAAACCTTCCACTTATACTATCCAAGAACCTTCTCGTATTTACAAATGGGATCTCACAACAAAAAAAGAATCCTTTATTACCAATATCATAACGAAGGAAGAGACGTTATGGACATCCTTATCTCCCGATAAACAGAAATTAGTCTGTGCTGTACAGAATGACGCTTTTGTTCAAGAGAAAAAGTACTTATTCTGGACTTATCAATACTACAAGGATGATTATAATTGGGATGATATTGATAACGTTGATAAGGATTCCGATTTTCAATCCCCCTACTGGATCCCTGATTCAAGCGGTTTTTTATATATTAGAGCCATGAAACAGACCCAAACTGGTGATTTCATACATTATGAATCATATGACCTGATGGATGTCCGTTTTTCTAACAGTAAAACACCAAAACTAGTTTGTTCCTTTCAATCACTGATTTCCTCCTTAGTATGGAGCCCTGACCAGACCACTGTCGCTTTTTTTGCTCAAACCGGGAAAGAGGTGAAGCTTTGGACTTATGATATTAAGGCTGGTGTTTTATCATCCCTTTGCTCTGTCGAAGCAGATCAATTCAGTAAGAACAGGATTCGTTGGGTGGATGACCACTCCTTGATTTGGCTTGAGATTCAGACATTATACAGTTGGGATCTGGAACAAAAAAAGAAGGAAACGGTAGTCACCTTGCCAGGAGTGATATTGGGTTATGATTTCTATCTCCCTGATTCCAGCGTTTGTTTGACATACGCCCTCTCCGAACCGACCGAAAAGACGTTTTGTATTCTGTATTCCTGGAAAAACAAAAAAAATCAGATCCTGGCGAGTGGTTATCAGGTCGATTCTCCGCGTTTTTCCCCGGATGGCACTAAGATTTCATTTTTCAATCGACCATTGGAATCCGAGAAACCTGAATTGGTGGTATATTCGCTCCTCACCCAGAAAAAAACAACCGTATGCCGTGTCGGCAAAATTACAATTTATCCTTGGGATGCCAATCCAACTTATGCGGTTTGGTCACCAGACAGCCAATTGATATTAGTGGAAAACAAACAGGAGGATGATTCCATCGTCCAGCTTTATGCGTTGTCACCCCTGAAACTATTAAAAGAGATTGTGCAAACAGACTATATCTATTCTTATAACTTCTCTCCCAGCGGGGAATGGGTAAAAGTGGCGTACCCCCAGGAAGAGCAGACAAAGATCACTCTTTATCACTGGAAATCAGCTGAGGTAATTGATTTATCGGGTGAATGGCTGGGTTGGTCGACTGAAGATTTCTCCTGATTTGAGCTTTCACGGCAAAAAAATAGAAATAACGGTGCCAAAGCTCATCTGACGACCCGTACATATTTATTATCTGTAAGCGTCACATCCTTTACACCTTGACATAGATGAATCAACAGTAACCATCTTTTCTAAGAAGTCGTTGTTTTTGGTTATCTAAAAAACCAAGGATGTTATCAAGCATTAGAATAAGGCAATCATCTTGGGTCAATACTTCGATCCGATAAAAACCAAATGAATCAATAATGAAAAAGAATAGGCCGGAAAGGGATGCTAAGGCTTTCCCCGAGAGTAACAATTTTCAGGTAATGTTTTCGACCAGGGTAAAAAAGCATCCAGGAGGGCGGGATCTCTTCCTTTGAGATTCGGCAGTTGTTCAAAGAGGTAGCTTAGGTAGTGAAACGGACTGAGTCCATTGCGTTTAGCTGTCTCCACTATACTGTAAATCGTCGCACTGGCTTGAGCTCCCCTGGGAGTTAGTCATGATCCCTTTAAACCCATCCCATCTTTATTCGGATTCGATCACTTCCTCGTTGATTTCATAGGTAGCGTCTTTCCCGAGGAGTTTCACATATTTACGCATGGCCGCTTGCAGGATTAAGCCCTTGCTCAGGGCTTTGATCTGTTTTATCTTTTTGGGTGTCACGGAGTTGTTGACACACTTTTTGCTATAATCCCATGGGGACGGAGTTGTTGGGCACCCTCATTGAGTGAGATTGTGCGAGTGTATTTTGGAGTTTGTAGTACAATATAAGAGAGTCTTAAAGAGTGAAAAGGTATTAATCCAGCGATAATATGAAAAACTCACCGATGATAAACCACAAAGCGGTAATTTTCTGTCCTTCTTATCGTACATTTTGTTCTCTTTCAAAATAATGATAAAAAATTCATTGTTTCTTTTTTAAAACAGCACTATATTTATTCATTGGAGAGTGGATGTTGAATAAATTATTGGACAGACCCTTAATTAGATCCTGAAATGAAGAACGAGGTAAGTAAACATATAAATACTGATGTTAGAAATACTTACAATCACTCTTTATCATCTTCTTTAAATGCTATAAACCGGTAGAGGTGGTGTAATGATGAAGAAATCAATCATGGTTGTATT
>JAJFUD010000066.1 GCA_021372585.1 bacterium | reverse complement strand
ATCCCCGCACACAGTAGCTCCGTTCTTCTTTCAATCAACTTATTACAAAAGAACTCCAGCACCGGTTAGACTTCAAAAAAAGGGTCAAGAGATGTTTGGTGTCGTCAGTTACAAAGGTTCTGGAGTAGATATCAAGGTGACGAATCTTGAAAGAACATTAGTTGATATGATTGATAGGCCGCATTTGACTGGTAGCTGGGAACAGATATGGCGTTCTCTGGAATCAATTGAGTCCTGCGATCTTAACCAGGTCGTTGAATACGTTCATTTATTAGAGAATGCAACCACAGCCGCAAGAGTAGGTTTTTTTCTTGAACAACACAGAGAGACTTTGAATGTCCGAGAAACCCATCTGAATCTTTTACAAAAGCTATGCCCTCGACAACCTCATTATTTAATGCGTAGTAAGCGAAATGGATGCAAGATGTTAAGTAGATGGAACCTACTCGTCCCGCCTGAAATGATAAATAGAACAAGGATAGAAGGTCTATCACTCTCTCCTACGGATGTAACAGAAATATCTGATGATACTAACAGATCTTAAGTCACTATGGATTGATATCCTTTGGTAGCTGGTGGTGAGGATAGTATTGTAGAGTCCCATTATAAAAGTGTTTAATGAAAGTATAAAGTCTACTCAGTAGGCAGTTGACCGAATGCAAACGATGGAGCTTGTTTCAATCAGATCAGGCATTAACAGTATAACGGCGTATCGCTTAGACACGAAAGAGAGAAAAGTATGGCGGGGAGAAAACTATAATGATTTTATCGTACAAGGAGAGATTTTTGAAATTCAACCTGAAAAGGAGTGGGTGTTCGGCAATACCTCTTTTGTCAAAGGAAAGATCGTTAGCCAGCGCATTGATATACCGGCGCTTGAACTAGAACCTCTGCCTGTACACCGTTATCATTCGAATAGTAAAGAATATGAGATGGAACAAGTTATTCCCGGAAGTGGTGACGATCGTGAGATCGATCCGATTGTTGAATCAGTTGAATACAAACAGGCTGGATTATATGACCAGGCGTGGGAGATTCTTCTTAAAACAGTGAAAGAGGATTTACGCTGTATTGACGGTCATGTTCATATGGGGAATACTACGTTTGGTGATGGTTTGCATGCGTTTTATACCAAGATCGCCCTTAAACACTATACAGTCGGTGTTGAATTGGGAAATTATTTTTTAGGAGAACATTTTTCTGGTAAACTCCCCTGGTGGTATATCGACAATAGACCTTATTTAAGAGCTTTGCATGGTCATACTGGGCATTAAACCAATTTGAAGAGGCTGAAAAGATAGCTGCTACTCTATTGAAACTAAATAAGTTTGACAACCAAGGAGTACGGTTTATTTACCCGGAAATAAAGAAGAAGTTGCTTTATAAAGATTTCAAACAGGATTAAAGCTAGGTAGAATCATCAGCTTAAGCTAAATCTAAAAAAATACGCATTGCATTTTTAATGGCACCGCGGATATCTTCAGATTGAATACCCCCTGCATTTTCTTTAAGGCGAAGCTTCGATATGGTTCTTAGCTGATGGGCCATGGCTACAGATGGAAATGCCAGCTGAGTATCCGCTTGTTGTAGTAAAACCTCTGTGGGATAGATGACTCTTCCCAACCGATACGTGGTAAAGGGTACTATACACACAATGGGTAACGATTGATTCACTACTTCTTCAGAAACAACCAATACAGGACTTCTACCGGCTTGTTCAGAGCCTTCAGCAGGATTTAATTCAGCCCAAAAAATATTCCACTGGTATTTCATTTTCTTGTAGGCTCAGGCAAAGCTTCATTATCAGCTATTTTAAAATCTTTCATACAAGCATTCAGATCCTCCATGAATTGGGGATCAGAAGCTGCTTTTTGCATTTGCGATCCAAGCCAGGCTTTGTCCAACTTTACTACATATTGTTCCACAGCTTCTCTGACCATGCTATTGATGGAAGAGCTTTCATGGATCTCTGAATAGGTTTTTACTTTGTCCATCAACTCCACCGGAAGCGAAAAAGTAAAATTTTTACTGTTTTTAGCCATCAATATTTACCTCCTACTATATTGTAAAATCATATGGTAAATATTACAAGGTATAATTAAGCTTTTCACAATTCTGGAAGTAATCAGTAAAAATCCGTATATCGCTGGTGTTGGCTAACTCTTCTTTTCCATCTCTTTCGCAATGGAAAGAAATCGCAATTTGTCGCCTGCCAGGGCTGCCTCAAGCAGTTTCTTATATCTCAGGGTATTCTCTTGTGATTCCTGCCAAATGGTATCCAAGACATTGAATTTTAAAATAGTAAAGTAATTTTTGTAGGCTTCATGATGCTGCTTGTCTGTATTCGGCTTCAGAATGCAGATGGCATTATTTTCCAGCTCAGGGACAGTAATCTTGTCTCCAATGCTTGTATCTAAAAAACTGTTAATGGTACCCAAAGTATCCATTTCTATTTCTTCCTCTTTCTATCTCAATAAAAACCTTTTGCTTATAAAAATTTAAATATCTATTATATAGATTGATCGCAAAGATGAAATAGCCAAAATTTAGATTTAAGTTTAAATAGAGAACCAAACCTTGCTAATATAACTATCCATCTGGGTTAGAAACCGAGTTGAAAATACTTGGAGAATCATGTCTTTATCTTGTTTCATTGGGCAAGTTGCTGGATCTTTTTAGCCCATTCTTTGGCTTTCTCAATCTCTCCATCAATCATGGGACCTTCTTTGCCTTTTACAAAAAAAGCTCCGGGCTTTCCAACAATCTGTGCACCGGCTTTTTTTAAAGCAGAGGCTATCTTAATGGCAGCTTCACCATGGATAAATAGTTTAACACGGGTATCAAATGAGGCAGCTTTTTTCCCGGCTAAAGTATCTTCCTGTAGGCTTGATAAAAACTGCGAGGTTCTCTCTGATGGCTGCCACCCAAAGATAGGACTCCCCACTACCACGAAATCTGCATGTTTCAACGTATCCGGGTGTATCTCCTCAACGCTGATGACTTTTGCAGGAGGAATAAAGATACTCCCGATTTCTTCTGCAATTTTTTTTGTGTTACAACAGAAAGATTCATAAATTACCAATGTTTTCATTTTCTTACATCTTTCATCATTTATAAAAGAGTGGAAACCATTCTTATTGTAATGGAAAACCATTCTTTTGTAAAAAATAATGCTCATCAAAATTCTGTTTAAACATATCCTGTTCACAACGAAGGTCAGTAAGATCTCCCTGACAGCCAATACCGACAAAAGGTGCTGGCAGCCCATCTTTTTTTAGTAGCGACATAGAGTATGGCTATCCCCCCGCTGGTCAGGCAATGGAGAACACATTCGTTGCTTTTCTGTTTAACCACTCACCGGCTGAGAGTAAACAAGCACCAATCAGAAATATCACAATCCCTTTTAAATACCGCTTGGGTAGTCGTGATTTTTTTCTTGTCATTTCCATTCTATCGGGTAGTATTATATTGATAAATTATCAACGTAAAGATTGGTACATAAAAGGGGATAAGACTTATTATGGATCACTTGTTATAATGTATTAGTAGAGGTTCAATAAATAGGAAAGTAAACAAATGAACAAATTAACCGAAGAAGAAAAAAGAGTCATCATTCACAAAGGTACGGAAGCGCCCTTTTCAGGGGAATACATACACAATACGGCAAAAGGGGTTTACGTTTGCCGCCAGTGCGGGGCTCCGCTTTATCATTCCGAAGATAAGTTTGAATCCGGTTGCGGTTGGCCAAGTTTTGACGATGAAATAAAGGACGCCATAAAGAAAAGTGTAGATGCTGACGGCATGCGTACCGAGATAACATGTGCCCGGTGCGGTGGTCATCTGGGGCACGTATTCACCGGTGAACACCTGACAGAAAAGAATATTCGCCATTGTGTGAATTCGATTTCAATGAAATTTATACCGAGTAAAAGAAGCTAATGTTCAAGGATGGGGAGCACTCATTTCAGACAGAAAAGTGTGTCAAAAAGTAGATCCGGCAGATCAGAATCTGAATATAGGGGACAGCTGTGTACCGGAATTAGCATCCTCTGGTCTTGGATTAATACCCCCGATAAACCATCAGAATGATCAATGCTATTTGATGTATACCAATGGCACAACTAGCTGGGTTTTTATAACCTTGCCGAATGGTTACAAAGCAAAAATCGAATTTTTCTTTGGTCCAGAAGC
>JAJFUD010000027.1 GCA_021372585.1 bacterium | reverse complement strand
TCACACCAAAGTGGTTAATACGGGGGAATATTGGGCATGTAATGCTTTTAAAGAGATACCGGACGCCATATGGTTTGGGCAAAACGACCACACCAGTCCATATCCCGGTGACAGGGGTTTTACGTTTGCCTTGCCTGAGTTAATAATAAACAAAAAATCCCTTTGATCTTAAAAATTGCTTCCCAGTGGAACTCTCCCATGATAATTGAGTAATTTCAGATATTATCTTTAAAAATGGATACAATCCTTCAGGCTGTGAAGAGTTGTTCGATTTCCTCGTCTCTTTGAGCTAAGTTGACATATATATTGTTTTTAGGAATCCCGTGAACCAGACTCTCTTTTTCTTATTTATTACGTTATCTATCCCGGTGGTAATTTATTCTGTTTCGCTGCAGGCGCTTCTTATAAGGAATTTCATCTCTCTTACTTATCATACACACATCCAACGAATTGATGATAAAATCATTATTCATGTCAAATATAGAATTCTAACTATCCGAAACAATATCTTCAAGAAAATGCTCCATGAGTAAATTATAATCAAGTTGATCGACTATTTGATCCTCATTAAAATCAGCTCTTAATAATTGATTTTTCAGGATCATGACTAACGGTACTGAAGCGCCACAATTCAATAACTGTTCATCTTGACCATATATTTCAAGCATCTCAATTTTCTGGTTGATACTGAAGTTAGAAGATGATTGGTGGAAAGGATTCAATATCAGGGAGGTGAGTTTGATTCTCTTTTGCTTCTTGTTGATATGATTTGCTTCAAGCAAGAATACGCCTTCGGTCAAGTCTGCTTTGGTTTTTTCTGATCCAGGTTTTCCACACATGTTTCGCTTTTGCAGTGATGAATTCAAGATTTCTGCTCAATTGAAAGGATTCCTGTCAGAGATAAACTTATCAAAAGCATTGTTGATCTGGTTGGATTTAACAAAATCTAAACATTCGGAACAAAAATGGATTGTATAATGATTTTTCTTTACAGGAATCTTTTTTTGACAGAGAGAGGTTGTTTTATGAAAAGGTGGATTATCGGTGTTCTTGTTTCTTTCATCATAGGAACTTTTTCTGCTTGTCAGTTGAATGAAGAAAATTTACTTAACCAATCGGGTGCGTTTCATATTGTGAGCGGTTCTGAGAACATCACTCTTGAACCAATTATTCAAAGGTGGTCTCAAAAGAATAAAGTAAAAGTGAATATATCTTATAAAGGTTCTTTGGAAATTGCTCAAATACTTGAATCGGGAGCTGTCAGCTATGATGCGGTGTGGCCTGCTAACAGTATGTGGATTACGCTGGGTGATTCAAAAAAAATGGTCAAGAATTCCGAAAGCATTATGCGTTCTCCAGTTGTATTAGCCATTAAAAAGTCTCTTGCTAATCAATTAAACTGGGTAACTGGAAATCCTACTGTTTTTGTAAGAGATCTACTGGAAAACATGGAAAATGGCAAAATCAGGTTGATGATGACGAGTGCCAGTCAATCTAATTCAGGTGCTTCTGCCTATTTCTCTTTTTTGAATGCGTTTGCAGGAAACCCGGATGTGCTTCAATCAGAAGACTTAGTAAAACCGGAGCTTAAAAACCAAATAAAACACTTATTAGGAGAAGTAAATCGAACCTCTGAGAGTAGTGGTTTTTTAAAAACGTTGTTTGTTCAAAAATATGAGCAATTCGATGCTATGATTAATTATGAAAGCTTAGCCATTGAAGCTAATCAAAGTTTAATTAAGGAAGGAAAAGAACCATTATTTTTAATTTATTTAGCAGATGGTCTGGCAATATCTGATTCTCCATTTGGATATGTAGACCATAATGACTCAAAAAAATTGGAACAATTTACCTCTTTACAGTCTTATCTTCTTTCCGACCCAATTCAGAAAGAAATTTTATCTTTTGGCAGAAGAACAGGTTTAATTGGTATTAATCTGACAGAAGCAGATCCAACCATTTTTAATCCTGAATGGGGTATCGATATAAAAAAGACTCTTTCACCAATAAAATTTCCAAGCGCTGCTGTTATCAGAGAAGCACTTGATCTGTACCAAAGTGCTTTTCGCAAGCCTTCCTTTACTGTGTTTTGCTTAGATTTCTCCGGTTCAATGGCTGGAGAAGGAGAAAATCAACTAAAGGCTGCCATGAAGCAACTTTTACTTCAGGAAGAGGCAAAGAAGCATCTTTTACAAGCTACTCCTGATGATGTAACCATCATCATTACTTTTAATGGCGATATCATTAATCAGTGGATGGTAAATGGCAATGATCCAGATAACATGCTGTCCTTATTTCAAAAAGTACAAAGCTCTGAAACGAATGATGGAACAGATATTTACGAACCGATCATAAAAGCGCTGGAATCGATTAAAACAGAAAATACAAAAGGAAATAATCCAGCGATCATTTTAATGACCGACGGAAAATCAAATGAGAATAATTTTGAGTGGATGAAGACAGAAATGCAGAGAATTAATGCAGGTTTTGTTCCTATTTTTTGTATTACTTTTGGTGACGCGGATCCCAAAGAGCTAAATGAGATTTCCGGATTCACAGATGGATTTGTATATGATGGAGTTAAGGATTTGATTGCTGCTTTTAAAAAGGCAAAGGGTAATAATTAGGAGATTCGGGTAACATGAAAAACCCAATTACTCAAAATTTTTTTTCTGTTCTCCTCGGATTGTTTTTTAGTCTTGTTTGTATAAAGCTTTTTAATATTGATACCATTGCGTCTTTAGTATTTGGTGCCATTTCATACTTTGCCTTAATGCTTTTACTATCCAGAACACCAAAACAAAGGGAAGAAGATATTACCAAACTTGACGTAAAAAATAACATTTCTACCATTAACGATAAAATAAAGGATATTCAACGGTTTTCAGGGCTGTTAAAGCAAAAACCAATGAACCAAACTCAATCCAATCAAATTTTGCACATTGCTCAATTTGCCCAGTCAATTATTAATGGATTGCTTGAGCATGGGATGGATTTATCAAAACTTAGGGAACTACGCTCTTACCTTGAGGATTTTTCAGAAGCTATCCAAGGTTATATTGATATTTTACAAAACAATATTACTATCAGCGATCCAACCAAACGTCAGGAATCAATCCAATTTTTTGAAGATTTGTTACCAACTTTTGAAATAGGTTTTCAAAAATTGGCAGAAAATGTCGATCAAAGCGAAGCATTATTAGCAACTATGAAAGCCCAGCTGTTAAAAAATAAAATGCTATCGCATGGTCGCATTGATTTTTAGGAAGGATTAGTATGAAAAAATGGTTTGGGATTTTTATTTTTGTGTTTTTAATCGGTGGAGTATTCGTTTATCAGATGGTAACGGAAAAGACAAAATCGCCTTATGCTGATATCACGATTAAAGGCATTATTGGTTCTGAAAAGTCAAATTTTCTTAATAATCCCGAAGTAAAAAAAATATTATTAGAAAAGTATCACTTAACGGTTGATTTTAAAACCAGCGGATCGATAGAAATGGTTCAAGGTGACACAAAAGATCAGGACTTTCTTTGGCCAAGCAATAGTATTGCCTTAGAATTATACAAAACAATAAACAGTAAAGTTAAATCGGAGACTATTTTTAACAGTCCGATTGTGTTCTATAGCTGGACACCTGTTGTTGAGAGTTTAGTAAAACTCGGTATTGTCCAGAAAAGAAACCAGATCTATTATGTGGTTGATATGCTAAAACTAGCCCAGATGTTAGAAAAAGAAACAAAATGGTCCGAAATCGGACTCCCGCAGATTTATGGTAACTTGGCAATTATCTCTACGGATCCTGTTAAAAGTAATTCAGGTAACATGTTCTATGCCCTTTTAAGTGCGATGTTTAATGATGGAAAAGTGATTGATATGTATTCCGTTGAAAAAGTATTACCAAAGCTGTGCACTTATTATCAATCTCTGGGATATTTGGAAGATGGTTCTGCCAAACTTTTTAAGCAGTTCATTTCAGCAGGTATGGGTGATAAGCCATTAATCGCCGGGTATGAGTCTCAGATCATCGAATTTATTCTTGAAAATCCATCTTATAAAGAGCTAATATCGAAACAAATTGTCATGATGTATCCGGAACCAACTGTCTGGTCCAGTCATCCCATCATTTCACTCAATCAAAACAGTGATCGGCTGATACTTTCTTTACAAGATCCTCTCATTCAAAGCATTGCCTGGAAGAAGCATGGATTTCGAACTGGTCTTGCCGGTGTTCAAAGCAATCCGGAAGAGTTGGGGCTAACACAGATACCTGGAACTATTGATTCTACTATACCGTTACCCAGACCGGAAGTGATGTCCAGAATCATTGAATATTTAAAGCATAACTAAAAATAAAAGGAGCAAAATGATGGAAGATGAGATGATGAATGAGAACAAAACAGAAATAACCAATGTTTCTGATGTGACGGATGTAACAAAAGTGAACACTGATGTTGAAAAATTTACAGCATTTTCTATTCTAAAATCAGACGAGGAAAGACAAAAAGCAACCGACATTGCTACAAAATTTGTCCTAACCGAAACCTCTATCTTAAATTTTGGGGCTTCTGTACAAATACAAGTCTCGGACTTAACAAAACCAATTTTGGAAAAAGTGAAAGCAAGAGATTTAAATCCTGGAAGAGCTACGATGAATGATTTTGTTAAAAATCTTCAGAATATCGATTTTGATGTACCGTTAAAAAATCCCAGTCTTCTGTCAAAAGTAATAAAAGTCTTGGATCCCTGGATTGCCTGGCTCAGATCGTTGGAAAGTGTTGAAAAAATGCTTGATTTGATGGAAACAAAACTGAGAGACACTTCTGATAAAATGCTGGAAAGAATTACCTGGTTTATGCATCTCAAAGACAAACTAAACCAAGCTGTACCAGGGCTGTATTTGTATGGAGCGGCTTGTGAAAAAGTGGTGGAAAGAGAAGCTGGCAACCTTCAGGAAATGGAAACAAAACTGATCAACTCAGAAGTTGCGGATCCTCAGTTTAAGTTTTTAGTGGAAGAACAGCGAACTTCCCTGACACGTCTTCGCACGCGTGTATTGGACCTTCACGAAGCGGCTATGACTGCTATATTAATGATTTCCATTATGAATCAATCGATTCGGTCTGCAGAAATCATCAACGACAGTGTTATAAAGAGTATTCGCCAAACGATGCCTAAAATTCGCTTAACCCTTGCATCACTAATTGGGCAACGAGACATTCAGGATGCCGCAAAAGCCAGCGATTCCATTGAAGATGCCGATATGGCAATTACAAGAAAATTAGGAGATTCTCTTGGCCAAACCAATGAGGCAGTTCAGAAAACATTAGAAAAGCGGATAGAAAAAGTGGAATCTCTTAAGGCATTAGTGAACGACATCAAAGCTCAAATGCAAAGAGCGATTGAAATCGACAATAAGCTCTCAGAGCAATATGATGCAACGTTAATCGCATATAGTCAGATTAATGAATCGATTTAGAATACAAGCTCTGCCATATAGGACGGGTTTTACTCTTTGTCTTTTAGGTTTTTCTGTAAAATAGCGCAAAGATTCTTCCTTGATTCTTCGATATCCTGAAAATACCGACTACGTATTTCCATAATAATGAATTGATCGTAATGACTGAGACAATCGGGAAGAAAATCAGAAAACGGGATGGAACCGAAACCCACGGGCAAATGCATATCCCCTTTGCCAAAAGGTAAAAGATGAGTTTGCTGTTTCTCAGTAAATAAAATCGACTTACCAAAATTGTCATGGATGTGGATATGCTGAATAAACGGCTTGGCTTTGTTGATCGCTTCTATGGGGTCATAACCAAAAAAGTTTGCAGCCATAAAAAGATGCCCAATATCTAAAGTCATTTTAACATTTCTTCGATTGATGGTTTCTAGCAAATTGAGTAAGCTGTCTATGTTTTCCGCGTAGCAGTAGGGTGAATAAAAAGTATAAGGTCTTGCATTTTCTATGCAAATCATGACATCCGGATATTTATCAGCAAGTTTACGGATGTAAGTTATTTCTTGCTGTAGCATCAGAAGAATCAAATCATCATTCAGTTGGTCTTGATTCGAATAAGGAAACCACTCTTCTGCAATATATCTTCCTGCATGATACACTACAACATTTGATTTAATTTTTCTGGCAAATTGAAGGGTGGAATCTAAAACTTGAAAATGAATCTCTGGGTCAGCTTGATCCATCAGATTGATCGGATTAGGAGCATGAACAGAGTATTGAAAAGAGAAATCAACCAAAAGGTCTAAAACCTGCTGCATCTTGTTTTGTTGAATTTTTCCATTCACAATAACATCTAATCCATGAACCGGCAATTCAACTACCTGAAAACCCCATTCTTTAAATGTTTGTAAGTCTTTCTCTACTGCTGATAGATTGCCATCTACTCTTGTTTCATCGACTTTGCATCCTAGTTGATACATGTTGAGAATATCTCCTTTCCCCTGACAAAAGTCTTATGTATTCTTGGGATAGGCTGTTTTGTATTAACCAAAACAAAATCAGCATTCTTTCCAATCTCAATGGAACCAATCGTATCATTTAGACCCACCGCTTTTGCAGGATTCAATGTAATCATCTTCACTGCCTCTTCTATTGTTGCAATTTTTTTTTCACTTAATAAAAATACGGCATATAATAGTGTTGAAGGAGCATAATCAGAACATAATATATCACCATAACCCATTTCAATTGCCTCTCTACCGCTTAAGTTACCATTCCTGGATTGACCTCTGAAAACGTTAGGCGCTCCTATGCATGTGAAGATTTCCATCTCCTTTGCTTTTTGAATCGTTTCCATATTCATGGGGAATTCAGCGATTGTAATCAGGTTTTTCTTAAGCCATTCTATCCTTTCCGATTGGTCATCATCATGAGAAGCCATGATGACATTATTTTTATGGCATATCTGAATAAGGTACTCCACTTTTTCTGCCACCTCATCTTGAACCATCGTTCTTTGTTGAAGCAACCGATTTAGATCCTCTGCATTTGGTAAGGAGATTTGGCCTCTTCCCGCCATGGGCGATTCAATAACCCAAGAAGTAACATCTTTGTATTGACCTTGACCAGGAGTATGATCCATGAAAGATAGTAAATCGATGTTCTTTTTGTTAAGTAAGTTCTCAATCATTCCCACTGCCTTCAAATTGGTTATTTCAAATCGGCAATGCACATATGTTCTCACATTGAGTATTGGTTTCATCTGTTTGATTGAATAGCTTAAATCTAATGCATTTTGGTTGGATCGATAAATAAAATCACTTTCAGCAAAAGCAACTCCGTGGAAGATAGTTGTAATACCATTTGCAGCCAGTTTCTTATCCATTTCAAGAAGAGACATGTCATAGGGAAAATTGGTATTAGGTCTTGGATCAATTTCCTTTTCTATGGCATCTGAGTGAAGATCAATAAAACCAGGCAAAAGGAACTCTCCACTTGCTTGATACCTTGGTATGTTTCCTGATATGTAATTATGTGAAATTTCTTTGATTTCTCCATATTTTATCCAGATATTACCATGGTTAAGAACTCGATCAGGCAAGACAATGTTAGCATTCTCAATAATATAATTATCATAAGGATACATTGCTACTCCTCCTTCCTAAATAAAAACACCCTATCTGATATTTGATTAATTAGTTTTTTATTGTGAAAAATACCTATTAAAGTAGAACCGCTTTTTTTCATTGTTACTAAAATTTTTTTAACTATTTTTTCTGATTTCTCATCCAGTGAAGCAGTTGGTTCATCAAGCAATAAAAGGGATGGATTCCAAATAACGGCTCTTGCTATATTGACTCTCTGTTTTTCACCTCCGCTAAACGTAAGGGGAGAGGAATCAAACAAATTTGTTGGTATATTCAGACGTGAAAGCATTTCTTTGGCACGTTCTATCGCAATCCCTTGAGGGATGTTTTTTCGAATTAAAGGTTCCGCAACAAGATTTAATGCGGAAATTCTTGGTATCACATTTAAAAACTGCGACACATAACTCATTTCATTTGATCTGATATTGAGTACGGATTGTTCCTGTAATTTGGTAAAATCAACAATCCCATAACGGGAGGAACGGTAGAAAATGCTTCCCTTGGTTGTTTTGTAGGTTCTGTAAAGGCACTTTAACAAGGAGCTTTTTCCAGATCCGGAAGGACCAGAAATAGAGAAGAATTCACCTTGATACAAATTAAAATTAATATTTTGAAAGGCAAAAAAAACTTTTTTTTCCGGTAAATACAACTCAAACTTCTTTTCTAAATTTTCTACTTGTAGAATTATATTGTTCATTTTTCTCCTTAGAGCTGAGAACTAACCAATAATTGTGTATAGGGATGTACGGGATCTTCGAGTATTTGGTCAGTAAGACCATGTTCAATCACTTTTCCATTTTTCATCACCATACATCTCTCCGTTAATAACCGAATGACTCCAAAATCATGAGATATCACAATCATGGAAAAACGAAATTCTCGCTGGATATTTCTGATAAGGTCCAGAACGCCTGCTTGAACGGATAAATCCAAGCCAGTCGTTACTTCGTCCAGGAATAGTAAAACGGGGTTGCTGGCTAGTGCTTTAGATATCTGTACCCTCTGCTGCATACCACCGCTAAAGTCTTTTGGGGATTGATCAATTCTCTCTAAAGGCATTTCTGTTTTTTGAAATAAGTATTTTGATCGATTTCTGATTGTTTGTAAATTTCTCCATTCAGCCATCAACATTTTTTCTGCGATATTACCTCCAGCGCTGATATTCAGGTTAATACCCATCAAGGGATTTTGATAAATAATGCCAGTTAAAAAGTTCCTGACTTTTCTTTTTACATAGTTTGTTGTAGTAAAAAGATTAACATCTTGGATTTGCTTGATTAAATCAGTTAATTCATTGTTTTCACTTAAATATGAAAAAAACATTTCTCCCGAGGTTACTTCGAAATCAAAATGGAGTGCTCTAAGAAGTGTAGTTTTCCCAGATCCGCTTTCTCCAACAATTCCTAAAACCTCATTGGGATATAGATCAAAGCTAACCTCACCACATCCAAGAATTGTTTTGCATGTAGGACATTGGTTACGATTTTGGGTTGGTCCTGTCAAAGACTCACAATCCTCGCACCCAGGTCCGAATCGTTTCGTTAGGTTTCGAACCGATAAAAGAGGTTTTATGGTTGACATCTTTTTTCGCAGTAGGAGGTGTCAGAGCATTGATAACTCCGAGTTCCCGATTCATCATCAATTATTTCATCTAAATAAACATCAGAAGCATTGCATTTTGAACATGTTTTACCACTAAAATCTTCAGTACGAAATGTAAAATCTTCAAACTCAAGAGGATGAACATCGGTAAAAGGTGGAATAGCATAAATCCTTTTTTCACGTCCAGCCCCAAACAAGAGAAGCGATCGGCTGTGGTTCAGTTTTGGAATATCAAATCTTGGGATAGGGCTTGGATCCATAATATAGCGTTGATTGACCATTACCGGATATCCTGCACCGATACTTATTTCATTAAAATGGATAATATCTTCATACAGATAAAGCCATATTGCACTGTAATCCGCTTCTGCATGCATTCTTTTTGTAACTTGATCAGAAGGTTCGATAATTCTTAAGATTTCCGGAACCGGTACTTGAAATACTAATATTTGATTCTTCTCTAACTTTTCCTCAGGTATCCGATGTCTGGTTTGGATGACAGTTGCTTTTTTTGTATCGTTGGTGATAGGAATAGAGCATACTTTCTGAATGAACTTTTTAATACTGATAGCATTGACGCTGTCATCAGATCCTTGATCAATCACCTTGAGTGTATCTGCGCAACCAATAATCGATAAGGTAAGTTGCAAGCCTCCAGTTCCCCAACCCCTACCTATTGGCATTTCACGGGAAGCAAAAGGGACCTGATATCCAGGAATAGCTACTGCTTTTAAGATTTTCCTGCGAATCTCTTTTTTAGTATTTTCATCCAGATAGGCAAAGTTATACAAAAAGGTTTGCTTATTGTTTTGTTGATTCATGATCCATTCTTTTCCGGTCATTTCTTTATTTCCTTTATTTTCTCTTCTTGCGCAAACCGTACTCTGTCTAAAGCCGACTGAAAGGAAACATAATGAGGAAGTTTGTAGTGATTACAAAAACCAACGGACTCTATGCCATCAATGTGATTTAGTACAAATTCCTGATCTTCAGAAGCTGCTTTAGGTTGACTAGTTTGCATAGCCCTATCTAATACAGCCATCGAAATTGCCTTTGTTTCATTATGACCAAAACATAAACCATACCCCAAGCTAAATCTTGGGATGGAATTTGTATCGGAAGAAAAGTTGGCTGAAATTACTTCTGCTTCCGTTACTTTTATTTCTCCCACCCGATAGATAGATTTTTCATATGGATGGGCTATCTCTACCGGTAAATACCCAACTCGTAATTCACCAATAACCGGATGAACCATTCCAAAACCTCTCATATTGCTATAAGCCAATAGAAGCATTCCCCCGGTCTCTCCTCTCGCCATCGTTTGGAGAACAGCACTCCTGGAAGCAGGAAAATGAATTGACTCTCTCGTGATGTCGAAAGGTTCTTCTTTTTGAATACTGTCTACCGGTTGGATTTCAATCAGGTTTTCCTTTTTTAATAGTTCTACAATTTTTGGGAATGAATCTGGATAAGGGTCTGCTTTATTTAAATCTGGAAATAATCGATCTAATATGGCTTCTCTGTTTACATTTTCTTCTTTCACCAGAGTATAATCGAGAAGCCGTAGGGTATAATCCAAACTGGCACCTAAAACTTGACCACCGGGAACATCTTTAAAAGAAGCGGATATCCTTCGAATGACACGCATTTTATCGGTTTTATGGGCTATTGAATAGCCTACCCGGGATTTGGTTGCTCGGTAAGCCCTTAAAACAAAAGAAGCTTCCAATACATCTCCACATGTTTGTTTGATGGCAACTGCAGCCAAATCGGGAGCGTACAGGGAACCTTCACTCATGATACGGTCAATTAGTAAAAACAATTGTTCTTTGACTTGTTCCGTTTCTAATGGTGGTGAATTACCTTTTTTTCGATTATACTCCATGAAGTTTATCGAATTTTGGATAGCTTTTTGTCCGCCCTTTACAGCAACGTATGCCATTATTATACCTTTCTTTTCATCTTGACGGTTCTTGGAATACAAAATATCTGCAGCCAAGAATCAATAAAAATAAAATCTATCCCTAATGGAAATTCGCTATTAACCTTTGCAAAAGCTTGATAGAACATAGGCATGTTTAAGTGTTCAATTGTTGGAAACAAGGTAAAATTTTCAATTCCGGGGCCTGTTAGTACATATGAACTTGGTTCTTGTGATATTGTTGGTATATAAATCAGACAGGTTGCTCCTTTTTCCGGGGATTCCATAGACCCTTTTTTTGCTCGTTCTATTTTTGTCGGTAAATCCTCATTTAATAAAAATAAATAATCAGCTGATTCGTTAGTGCTGAGAAAGGCTTTTGTTGTGGTTGCTATTTCTTTTGATACATTATCTAAGCCTATCCCGGAGACAAAAAAGGATACTTCAGGATCAAGCAATACTTGAGCACACAAATAGAGAGAAACCAGGGGGTTTTTCTTATCCTCGGGATCACATTCAAGAATACCGATGGTACCAGGCAAACTCATGCAGTTTAATAAGGTTCGGAAGTTAAGTTGATTGAAGGATTTGTTTTCTATCATCTGTAACCTTTCAAAATGTCTTAAAGTCGACTTTTGTCTGCATAATAATCTTCTCTTCGACTTGTCTTGTATTTTTGTAGTTTGATATCAGCTGTTCCAGTTTCTGGAACAAAGACGATTTCATTTGATCTGAGTCATTTTCGGAATTTAACAATGCATCGACAGATGCAAGTAAAAGTGCTTTTTCTAAGTCTTCTCCTAAAATCATGGCATATCCCTGATGATTTCGATACATTACTTCGGCTTCTGTCACCAAAACTTCTCCCAAATAAAACTCTGTCTCGAAAGTATCTATTACCTTCATCTGGATTAAACCGGCAACAGGGTTTTTTTTAATCTGAATCTCCTCCATTGGAATACAGGAATAGAGATCTTTTGTATCGTTTTGGTTTAGATATTCAAAGGATTCATGGATCCATTTTTTTCTTTCCAAGGTTGTCATCTATACTACCTTCGATCGAATATAGGAGGACAAACGGTCAATAATGATGATTAATAAAAGAATAATAATAATAAGCCCCATCACTCGGTTGTATTCAAAAGATCTCATATTAGCAACCAGTTCAAAGCCAATTCCTCCAGCTCCGATAACCCCCAGGATCGTAGAAGCCCTTATATTTCTATCAAAAATATAGAGACTATTGCTAATGAAGGATGGCATGATTTGGGGAATGATACAATGGCGAATCCGTTGAAAAAAATGTGCTCCGGTAGCTTGAACAGCTTCCAATGGTTTTAGATCAATATTTTCGATAGCTTCCGCGTAAATCTTGCCTAAAAAACCAGCCGTATGAAGCCCCAGACCTATAACACCGGAAAAGGGACCTAAACCAACTGCAGAAACAAAAATTAAAGCAAAAACTAAATCGGGAATAGATCGAAAGAAATTGCATATTTCTATGACAATAAAACGAATCCATTGAATATGAAACAAGTTTCTTGCAGCAAGGATTCCAAGGGGAATGGCAATAATAATGGCAAACACAGTGCCACTCACTGCTATAGCAAGGGTTTCTAATATTCTGATAAATATATTCGACCAATTAACCCAAATCGGTGGAAAATACATAGGAATAAGTTTTACAATATTCATCCCACCTTTTGCAAACAAAGAAAGATTGGTTGGTATAAAAAATATCGATACAATTCCAACTGTAACAAAACTCGAAGCAGCGATTATTTCTTTAGTTTTTGTTTTTTTCTGACGAAACAAAGTTCCATCTAACATACCTTTGCGTAAAATTTGGGAAATACGATCAATAAATGTAATAATAATATACATAATAACCAGAATGCCGAAAAACTTCTGATAATGGAATAAACTCATGTGGAAAACTAATTCTACACCTAATCCTCCGGCTCCGATAATTCCAAGCGACATGGCAGTTCGTATATTGGAGTCAATCAGATAAAGATAATACCCAATGAACAGAGGAAGAATTTGCGGAACAACACTATTTGTAATAATCGCTATTTGTTTTGAACCGGTTGCTTTAACCGCTTCCACCGGTTTCGGATCAATTCCTTCCGTCATTTCTGCAATAAACTTACTAAGCATCCCGATAGTGGTAAGAGTAATTGAAATAAGCCCGGCTAATGGACCCATTCCAAAGCTGACAACGAAAATTAACGCATAAATTATTTCCGGAACTGAACGTAAAACATTCACTATCATAACCGCCAAGTAAGATATATAACGATTTGGGGATGTATTTTTTGCACAAAGAAATCCAAGCGGAATAGCAAAAAAACTTCCAAGAATAGTGCCCCAAAAACCTATGCCGATTGTTTCTAAGGTTAATACTCCTATTTTGAAAATATTTCCAAACTTTGGAGGAAACATTTGTTTAAGCAATTTGGATAAATTCGAAAGGCCTTTAATCAATTCAATAAAATCTATGTTTGATGCGTGGAAGGAAAGCCAAATGATTAAAACAACGAATAGGAAAAGTAATACTTTGTAAATTTTCGAAAAAGGGGAAACAGATAACTTTCTTTTTATCATATAAACACTAACTCTTCACTTTGTTCAAACTCATAGATATAGGAAAGTTCATTTTCATTGAGATGCTTGGTTAACCCGTCATAAACTATCGAGCCATTTTGAATGGCTACTACACGGTTGAAATTATCTTTGACTTTTATAACATCATGAAGTACTGTCAGAACAATGATGCCCTTGTCCCGGTGGATTCTATTTAAAAGATCTAATATCATTTGCGACGCTTTTGGATCTAAATTAGCAATAGGCTCATCAGCAAGCAAAATTTCCGGATTTTGCATCAAAGCTCTGGCGATAGCAACTCGTTGCTTTTGTCCGCCACTAAGCCTGTCAACTCGATCATAAGCCCTATCTTCCATGCCTACATAGGTTAAAATCTCAAAAGCTTTTTCATTGTATTCTTTTTGAAACATTCCAATTGAAGAAAGAACTAAGCTTATACCTGTATCCATAAATCCTAAAGCGCCAGAAAGTACATTGTGCAGTACAGATGTTCTTTCAACCAGATTAAACAGCTGATAAATCATACCAATTTTTTTTCTGGTCTGGCGCAGACTTTCAGCGTTATTTGTATCCAGCAATACATTATCAATAAAGACTTGCCCTTCATCTGGAACAACAAAACCGTTGATGGTCCGGATCAGGGTTGTCTTCCCTGATCCGGATGGACCAATTAAGGCTATTGCCTCTTTGTTCTGTACAGTTAAGTCAATTCCACACAATACCTCACGAGAACCATAACTTTTTTTTAACTGGTTTATTTTTATCATTTATTTGTTATTCTATTGTGTCGATATAATTTTTCATTTTAACAACATCGTCATACATAGCATCAGTAGTTGATTCAAATCTTGCCAGGCCCATATCTTTGATAATTTCTTCCGGACATTTTAACAGAGCAGCTACAATATCTTTCTTCATTTGACTCGATAAAGTTTTTCTGTAAGCAACGGGTGATTCAGGAATGTCAGGGGATTTCCAGATAATGACTATCTTACTCGTATCGGCTTTTCCTTTTTGAAGTAGTAATTCAAGGTTATTATTGTTAGTGGCACCAATATCCGCAGTTTTGTTCTGGATGCCAAGGATTGAAGCATCATGAGAGCCAACAAAACCTACTTTTTTAAACCAATCATCAACATTAGAAATGCCACCTTCATTCATATAAAACCTTGGTGCTCCATGTCCTGAAGTAGAAGCTGGATCGGTAAAAGTAAAAGTAAATTCTTTTTTATGGTTGGATAGGATAGTTGCCAACTGTTTCATTCCTTCGATGCCTTCGAGCGGAGTCGTGATATTTAACTTTGTAGCCACTTCTGGAGTTGCGATAAGATATCCAGTATAGTAAGGTTTATTAGTCTTTTTGGTAACCATGATCGTTGCAACTTCTGCATCTGCTTGTTCACGAGCTAAAACATACGAAAAAGGTCCAAATTCTGCAAAATCAATTTTATTTGATTTCATGGCCTCTACCACACCAGTATAATCTGTGGCGATAAAAATTTGCACAGGCACTCCTAATTCTTTTTCTAAATACTCTTTAAAAAACTTTCTTTCCACTAATAAAGATTCCGGATTTTCATGAGGAATAATGCCGTAAACAAGACTTGTTTCTCGAACCTCAACAGGTTCATTATTGGTGGGAATGGTGTTGGCAGGTGGTAACAATGCTGATTTAGTTGAACATCCTGTTAACACTAATGATAAGCCTAGTGAAACAACGATTGCAAAAAAAGCTAATTTTTTAAACATTTGCATACCATCCTTTTTTTAGTTTCAAACAATACCGATTGTATTAGAAACAGAAAATTGTTTGTTAAAAAACGGTTAGGATATGATTAAGATTAGATTATGATTAAAACTATTAAGATTTCATTAACACCTTTCACATATTAATCAATAAACTAAACTGATATTAAAAAAGAAAGTGGTGGGTGATAAATGAAGTTAATCAATCAAATCCCAAGTGAGTTGAAAGAGAGCAAGATGTCATCAAGTTGCCCTTACATTCACCCTTCAGCAGTCGTCTATCAAAGCAAGGTAGGAGAATGGACTGAAATTGGGGAAAAAACTATGCTGATCGAATCCAGTTTAGGTGATTTTAGCTACATTGCCAGCAGTTATGCCAATATAATTTATACCACTATTGAAAGATTTTGCTCCATTGCTTCTCACGTCAGGATAAATCCGGGAAATCATCCAATGGAGAGAGTAACCCAGCATCATTGCACTTATCGCAAAAAACAATATGGGTTTGCTGACCAGGATGATGAAGTTTTTTTTAATTGGAGAAGAGAACATCAGTGTTTTGTAGGTTCTGATGTGTGGATTGGTCATTCTGCTATTCTTTTGCCAGGAGTCAAGATTGGAAGCGGGTCTGTGATTGGCGCCGGATGTGTAGTCACGAAAAATATTGATCCATACTCAGTGGTTGTCGGAGTACCCGGGAAAGTGATAAAAAAACGTTTTAATGAGGATCAGATTGATAAGCTGTTAGCGATTGAATGGTGGAATTGGAATTATGAAACAATTAAACACCGCTTACAAGAATTGGAGAATGTTGATTTATTCCTTGAAAAGTACTCATAAAAACAGGATACCAAAAGGAACTTCTTTTGCTTTCTGATCCCTTGATACCTTCAGGGAAATACCGGACGCTTCTAATGGCAAAACGATATCTTCTGGTGTATCAGGTAAAAGGTCTTGTGGTATATATCGATGCGGTCGTGGACTGCAGACAGAATTATACTTTCTTGTTGTGAATAAAACAGAGTTGCGAGCTTTTCCGTTAAGCTGATTCTGTACCAGGGGGATGTAGGCAGCTTGTGACTACAGTTTTGGCAGAGGTCCAGTTCTCAGGATTTACAAAAGCACCTTATTGTAATACAATAAGCATATAATATGACTACAATAATGCTATGAATTGAGGTGATTGGAGTAATGAATATAAAACCTTCTGCGTCCATTCGAAAAAACTACAATGAAATTTCTGAGTTGTGCAAGCGTACAGGAGAACCGGTGTATCTGACTAAAAACGGAGAAGGGGATCTGGTAGTAATGGACATCGAAGCCTTTTCTCGACGTGAAAGCATGCTGCGTCTTAGAGAAAGCATGATTTCTGCTGAGGAAGGCAGATTGAATGGGAAAAAAGGCTATCTAATTGAGGAAGTGTCAAGTATGATGAAGGACGCTGTAAAAGATATACTTGATGGGCAGGAAAAGTGATTTGTATAAAGTTGTTGTCTCTGTTGAGGCAGCTCAAATGCTGGTATCTCATTCCCGTTTTCTTGCACAGGTAAGTGAAAATGCAGCCCTTCATCTCATAGCTGAGTTTGAGGAAAAGGCTAAGTCCTTGGAGATATTTCCAGAACGCAACCCCTTGCTTTCTGATCCCTTGATACCTTCAGGGAAATACCGGAAGCTTCTAATGGCAAAACGATATCTTCTGGTGTATCAGGTAAAAGGTCTTGTGGTATATATCGATGCGGTCGTGGACTGCAGACAGGATTATGCTTTCTTGTTGTGAATAAAACAGAGTTGCGAGCTTTTCCGTTAAGCTGATTCTGTACCAGGGGATCAGGTACGGAGATCCTCGAAAGCATAGAGTAGTTACCATATCCATATTCAATCAAAAGTAGTGGTACTCGATTTGAGTAAAACACTTTTTTCAAACCTGTAACTAGATTTTATCCCAGGAGTAGTAATACTATAACTATATTCTGATTTTGGTGAAGGAGCTTAAGATGAGAAATAGGCTTATAAAAATGATCTGTTTTATTACTTTCGTTGGCTTGTTTCTCGGCAATGTCTCAGTTCATCCAATCAAAGCTACCTCAACCAGAATCCCCTTCTTAGTCCCCATGAGAGATGGCGAAAAGTTGGCTGGAGACCTTTATACCACCGATCCAAACCTTCCTAAGCCAGTCATATTGATTCAAACCCCTTATGATAAAAGTAAGTATTGGACTCAGTTCGAACTGAGAATTCCTTTTTCTTTAGATCATTACAACGTATTGATTACCGATTGGAGAGGCAGGTTTGCTTCCTCTTATGCCAAAAAGACAAAATCAACCAATGCTACCGATGGATATGATGTGGTGGAATGGATTGCGATACAAAAGTGGTCCAATGGCAAAGTAGGAACATATGGGGGATCAGCCCTTGGAGATGTTCAGTTCAAAACAGCTTCTCAAAAACCACCACATTTAGTCTGTGCAATCCCCATGGTGAAAGATTATCGGGTCGATTACGAGACTTATTTCTTTGGAGGAGAATTCCGGAGAGAGCAAATCGAAGCACTGGAGCTTTTGCAGTTTACTAAGATCGACACGATTTTGTCCCAACCTGTCATGAATCAATATTGGAAGACAATCGAGAAACTGACAGACCTATCCAAAACATTTGCGATTCCCATGCTTTTCATCACCGGTTGGTTTGATCATTATCCTGACAAAGTGATCAGAGCATTTGGTGATATTCAGGAGAAAAGCGATCCATCCGTTCGAGCCAAGCATAAATTAATCGTAGGACCTTGGGGGCACGAAAACTTAGGAGAAATCAAACAAGGAGATCTATCTTTTCCTGGTGCTAAAAATTTTGATGATCAAGAAGCTGTCAGATTTATGGATTATTACTTACGGGAAATACAAAATAATTGGGAATCCACCCCTGTCATCCAGTACTATCAGATGGGAGAAGAGAAGTGGATGTATGCTAATTCCTGGCAGCAAATTGAAAGAAAAGAGCTGTCGCTTTACCTACAGCCAAATCAACAGCTGGGTACTTCCCCTTTATCTTGTCAAGGTGCATCAGATGCTTTTTTTTACGACCCATCCAATCCTACTCCCTCTGTAGGAGGGAAAAGGTTCTCTCCTTTTAACCCTACGATTCAATCAGGTCCATTGGATCAGCGTGAAAAAGTAGAGTCCAGGGCTGACGTTCTCCTCTATACCTCCCATCCCTTAGAAAGTGACCTTTCCATTAATGGGCTCATTCAAGCAGAGGTATATTTCTCCAGTAATCAGTTGGATACCGATATCTCCATACGATTTTGTGATGTGTATCCGGATGGCAGATCAATCCTAATGGCAGAAGGAATTAAAAGGGCAAGATTTCGAAACTCACTCGAAAAGGAAGAATTGCTCATTCCAGAGCAGATTTACAAAACAACCATAACACTTCAACACCTGGCATTAACGATCAAAAAAGGACATAAAATTCGAGTCATCATCAGTTCTGCCAGCTATCCCATTTTTGAGAAGAATCCGAATAATGGAGGAAAGCTGTATGAGGACAGTCGGGTGTCGATCGCCTTAAATTCTGTCTACCATGATTTCAATTTTCCCTCGAGACTTATTTTGCCAATATTGTTTCCAGGTAATTAATTATCCATGAAAAGGAGACTGGTCATGAAATCATTGATTCGTTACATTTTTATCATGTTATGGATCATATCGGTAACTGTTAATACAAACTCTATAGCTTTACTGAAAACCAGTGGTATAGAAGGAAATCTTTTTTATAAGCAAAACGTTCATGATTTCACTAACCTCGTGGATACTTTTACCCCTAAACCTGAACCCTTAAGAAACGTAGAATCTGTCTTGGAACCGCTTGATATTAATGATCTCCATGAGATAGAATCTGGTTTTCTCCGTTTTCTAAGCCCGAAAACTGGATTAATCCAAGGTACAATAGATATAAAGGGTTCTTCAAGAAGCTATTACATTTTTATCCCTCCCACCTACACGGGAGATAAACCATGTCCGGTAGTCTTTGTTCTTCATGGAGGGGGTGGAACTGCCAGTGGTGTGATGTGGGAAACAAGATGGAATGAACTTGCTTCAAAAGAAGGATTTATTTGTGTTTTTCCGGAAGGTACCAGAAAAGACAGTTCTAAGCCTGCTAATTTTCAAAGCAACCCACAGACTTGGAATGATGGTTCGAATCGAAAAACCATGGAAGCTTTCTTGCAAAACGTAGATGATTCGAACTTTATTCGACAATTGATTCAATTGCTTCAGACAACTTATAACATTGATAAGAACCATATTCATGCTACTGGTTTTAGTAATGGCGCTGCTATGTCTTTTCGTCTTGGAAGAGAAGTATCAGATTTATTCGCGTCTATTGCTCCCGTATCGGGTTCTGACTGGCTAGAAAATAAACCCAACGAACTGCCGCTTTCCCTGTTTTATATCACCGGTAGTAAAGATCCCTTAAATCCAATGGAAGGTGGGAAGATTTTTATTGGTCCCATTTCGCAAGGTGTGAAACCTCCAATTTTGGAAATGCTCCAAAAATGGGTACAAAAAATAGAAGCTCCAACTGTACCAGTTAAAGTGAGTGAATCAAGCACTCTGGAAACAGTTGCGTACAAGCCAGGCGTTAATGGATCCGAAATTATCTTCACAATGGTTAAAGGACTTGGACATTACTGGCCAGGAGGCAGATATCAATTACCGGAATCGATTTTAGGGAGCCGGGAGAACTTGGATGCCATGGATGCAACGAAAGAGATCTGGGATTTCTTCCGATCTCATCCAAAAAATCAACCGATACTGATTGAGTTGTGGATTGGAAAGAATATCGCTACTGTCAACCATCAACCATATGTGCTCGAAGTCGCTCCCATGATTAAGGATAGCAGAACATGTGTTCCCGTTAGATTTGTTTCTGAAGCGTTAGAAGCATCCGTGTTCTATGATTCGAAAGATCAAAAAATCACGATACAAAACCAAGAAATCACAATCACCCTATATGTTAATAAAAAAGAAGC
>JAJFUD010000022.1 GCA_021372585.1 bacterium | reverse complement strand
TTGAAGGAATAAAGGATAAGAAGGGGGGGGAAAGAAAGATGGTAACAAGTAATATTCCATGCAAATAGGAGGAATAAGGATATACAATGAATAAAATAGCTAAGTGGTTGTTTTGTTGTTTTTGTTTCGTTCTCTGTATCTATTTGGTTGGCTGCAGCAGAATATATTACTCACTATCTGGAAAACCTAGTTATCAAATTCCGATCATAAAAGATGGGTTAAAAATCTCATTGTTGATAGTAGAACCAGATGAAAAAGAGTTGCAGAATATTTATAAACAAAACAACATTTCCGAAAAAGAATTGGCAGAGAATGAACTTTTATTGATTAAGACTACTTTTGTCAATCTAACAAGAAAGAATAAAGATATTTCTTCGTTTGTTAATCAATTAATGGGGGAGCATAAGGAAAACAATATTAGTAAAGCTTTCTGGATTACTCCTAGAACAAAAGGAATTAAACTACCAGAGGAATTAGGATATTTTACCATTAACAAAATAACGACTCTTGCACCAAAAAGTAGCTTAGAAAGGTATGTTCCTGTTTGGATGCCAAAAGACTCGACTCTTATTGTTTTATGTATTGCAAATCAAAGTAATCCTTTTCGAACATTATATACTTTTCATTTTTTTGATTGAATCTTTCATTTTCAACCATGTCTTAGAAAAAAAGAAAGCAACCTTGAAATGCTTCCAGGATTTCAAAAATTAAAACAACACAAAACACCCTTCCAATGTTTGACGCTTTCTGAATCCAGCTTTATAATCAGTTCACACTGGAATTTTGATTTTCTGGGGGTGTATGATATGGATAAAAGCAACAGACCGGTTGGAAGACAAAAACGTGTGGGGACTGGAGTTGGTAATGTACAAAGGCGTGGAGACGGTCTCGGCGGAAGAACCGAAGGACCTGTTGGCACTCCCGGTGGATACTCAGACCGATTGGAAGACCAACCTTTTCAACAAACCAATCCATCCACCGACAACACAAACGATGCGGGCGGCTCAAACAATTCAAATCCGTTAAATACCATTCTGGGGGGATTATCCAATGCGGGAGCAGGCTCCCAAAAAAGCGGGTCCTCAAAAATCCTGACTTATATAGTCATTGCAGCCTTTATCATATATTTCCTGTACAGTTGTTATTCCAATAGCAAGAAAGACTTAGCAGGCCCCGGCAATAACTCAGGGAATACGAATCTTCAAACTGAGAATACCAATGGCACTTTTGATACCGGTGCCTATGCTGTCAATACAATGGTATCCAATGCAGCCCGTGCAAAATATACTTCCCTCAAAGGGAATGGTCAGGATACCGCTACCATCATGGTTTATCTGTGCGGATCAGACTTGGAATCCCAAGGGGCTGCTGCTACCTCGGATCTCCAGGAGATGATGTACGCAGAATTTACCGATAATGTCAATGTCATTGTGGAAACCGGTGGTTGCTCGAAATGGCAGAATAATACGGTAAAAAGCGGTGTGAACCAGCGTTATCGATTGACGACGGAAGGATTGGAGCCCATTGAAAAGGATCTTGGCAGGAAATCGATGGTGAATCCCTCCACCCTCTCGGACTTTATTCAATACACCGCAAAGCGTTATCCGGCTGACCGTTACTTTCTGGTCATGTGGGATCATGGCGGAGGTTCCCTGACTGGCTTTGGATATGACCAGTACTTCCAACGGGATAGCATGACGCTCGATGAATTGAGCACTGCTCTGAGAAATGGCAACTGCCAATTTGATTTCATCGGATTTGATGCTTGTTTGATGGGATCGTTTGAGACAGCGATCGTTTTAGAGCCTTATGCAGATTATATGATAGCTTCGGAAGAGGTGGAGCCGGGAGTTGGCTGGCATTACAACGGCTGGATCACCGCCTTATCCAAAGATACCTCTATCCCCACCCCCAAGCTGGGGAAAATTCTGATTGACGATTATGTGAAGGAAGTAAAATCACAAGTGCCAGAAGCCCAAGCCACCTTATCCATGTTGGATCTGGCGGAGTTCAAGGGTACCATTCCATCTGCTTTTTCCAGGTTCGCGTCTTCCACAAAAGGATTGTTAGAAGAGAAAGCGTATCAAACAGTAGCCGATGCCAGGTCGGATGCGAAAGAGTTTGCTGCTTCCACCGCCATTAACCAGATTGATCTGATCAATTTTGCGGAGAATATCGGCACCAAAGACGCCAAAGCATTGGTAAAAACACTGAAGGATTGCATTAAATACAACCGTTCCTCCAATAATATCACCGATGCCAACGGGCTATCCATTTTCTTCCCCTATAATAAAATGTCTATTAGGACCCCTATTCTCGAGATGTATGATGAAATCGGCATGGATGACAATTACAGCGATTGCATCCGAAGTTTTGCGAGTGTGGTGGCAGGGGGACAAGCTGTTTCGAGTGGGAGTAACAACTTGTTGGAGTCTCTCCTTGGTACGTTTCTTGGCGGGAATGCGGGATCCGGTTCCGGTAGTGGTTCCGGTGGGGCTATCATCAGCCAGTTGTTGAATAGTTTTTTAGCAAACGGTGATTTCGGCAGTCTTATCGGTTTATTAGGCGGATCTACCAATTGGCTGGATGAAGAAAAAGTGAAAGAGTCCGTGGAATATTACAAAGAAAACTCGTTTGACACCGCATCCTTAAAAATCATCGAAAAAGACGGACAAAAAGTGCTGTCTTTAACAGAAAAACAATGGGATCTGATCCATCATATGGAGATGAATGTCTTTATCGACGATGGAAAGGGATTTATCGATCTGGGTTTGGACAATGTGTATGAGTACAACGATGACGGCGACCTGGTGATGGAATATGACGGTACCTGGTTAGCAATGAATGATCGAATTGTTAGCTATTACCTGATCAGCGATGACAGGCATGGAGATACCTATCAGACGAGAGGGCGTGTGCCGGCACTACTCAACAACCAATTGGTCGATATCATGGTCGTCTTTGATAACGAGAATCCCTACGGGAAAGTGATCGGTGCCCAGAAAAAATATGATGCCGACAGGGAAACTCAAACCGTAGCCAAAGGTTTGCTGGAAATCAAAGCCGGAGATAAGATTGATTACCTTTGCGATTACTACACCTACGATGGAAAATATACCGACACTTATTATCTTGGTAAGCAGTACACTGCCACCGGAGACTGGAAAATAGAGAATATCTCGGTAGGAAACCGGGATTATGTCATGGCATATCGGATCACGGATATCTATGACAATCATTACTGGACCCCATCGGTTTCAAACTAA
>JAJFUD010000058.1 GCA_021372585.1 bacterium | reverse complement strand
AGTTATCCAATATTCTGTCTTGTCCATCTTTGTGAGTATAGTTCGAAAAGTATACCTTTCTTCCATCGTGACCTTCTGGGTAGCTTGATCCTTCATTTCTGAGCTCTGATAAGTTTCTTCAAATTCTGCTGAATCTATATTCACTGTCTTTTTCTGTCCATTTTTGCTGACTGGTTCAAAATGCCAACCTTGTTTTTGTTGAATTTGGATAGAAATATCCCCAGCATTTTGAACTGGAATGTGTAAAACGAATGTGGAACCGTCCTCCCTCGCATCATGATAAGCCATATTCATGACCAAACCTTCCGAATCCAGTAATGCAGGATATTTGATTAAAAAATTACTTTCATCGAAATATTTCCATCCCTCCGGACAATCAAAATACCCATACAGGCTTTTTTTTGGTTTCAAGAGACAATTTTCACCAAATATGCTAAATGGGATATACACTGCATAATCTCCTGTAGCATGACTGAATATCTCATTAAAATAGACATAAAAACCATTTGCAGTCACATTAAAATCAAATCTGTATGAAAGTTTCCCTTCCATATTGGTAGGATCTCTTCCTTCGCCTAAACGTTGCTCAGTCAAGTCTCTCAAGCAATAAACCCTCATAACCGGATAGTAATCATAATCCTTAACAAAAAAATCTTTTGGTTCCAGCAATTTCCCTTCTTGAAGATTGATATTCATGACATGGCTTTCAGTCCAGCGATATCCGTAACGATGAAACAAAATGCTGCAGATACTCTCATCAACAAACAAGATTTGGTAATTGCCAAAATATAAATTAGTATAAAAATCTCCACTCATGTTTTTATAATTCCAGAATTCTTTCAGTTCATCTTCAATATACCCTTGAATGAGTTGATTGACATTTTTCTCTGCATCTTTATCAGGCAAACCATGGAAAGATGGATAGGATGCAGACGAAATGGCAACCTTGTCATTGCTTTTTGTCTCATTTCGATTGGGAATGCGGTTTTTTTTGATACCAAACGGATAGGGACTTTGCCATTGAATTGATTGACTTGTTTTTTCTTTTACAGCAACATCATTTGTTGACGATATAATTCTCTCTTCTTCCTTTATAGTGTTCATGTCCGGAATTTTATTGTTGATTGATGAATTTTTGCACGAGAACAGATTGGCAACAAAAAATACCAATACTATCGCTACAACCTCATTTTTTCTCATGAATGCCCTCTTATTCACAAGAGTTTTGTATTTCATAACCTAATTATAATGCTGCTTTCAAAATATCGAATTACAAAAGGGAATTGTTTCATCTCTTAAAAAAAAATTGTGTTTTGTTTTGATTCAAGAAAGTTTTGATATAATAAGTACAGGATTCTGTACGCTAGGAGAAAAGTGTATGCCGATTGTGAATGCCACTAAGGCAAGAAATAACTTTTTTAAATTGATTGAGACGACACTGACAACACATGAGCCAGTTTACGTAACAGGAAAAAACGGAAATGTGGTGATGATAAGCGAAGAAGATTTTCGATCGATTCAGGAAACACTTTATTTATGCTCCATTCCCGGGATGAAAGACAAAATTATGGAAGGCATGCAAACACCCATCGAAGACTGTGTAGTTTTCCAAGATGAGTCCGAATAGCTGGAAAATCGTCTTTACAAAACAAGCGATGAAAGATCGGGAATTGGCTTTTCAGAATGGATTTCGTGAAAAGATTCTTGCTCTGATAGCTGTTCTCAGAAATAATCCATTCGATACTTACCCTCCCTATGAAAAATTGATAGGAGACTTATCGGGTGTTTTTTCAAGACGTATCAACCATCAACACAGATTGGTTTATTCTGTTTATCCCGAACAAAAGATAGTCAAAGTTATCAGTTTATGGGAGCATTATTAATCTTCCGAAATCCTTCTCTTGAAGAATTGATAAGAGATCGATTTCATGTGCTCGAAGAGGCATCCCGGGGGGAGGGGTGCTGTATGGTTTGTTAAGGTTGGAGTATACTGCTAGCATTGCGTTTTTTTTTATTTGCGTGTAGTTATTGAGATTCATGGAGGAAAGTACATGAAGGTAATCGCGATCAATTGCAGTCCCAGGCAAAAAGGAAGCACGGCTACGTTGTTGCATCATTTGGAAAAAAGATTAACAGAGAAAGGTCATGACGTAGAGTTTGTCCCATTATATGACCTGCAATTCAAAGGTTGTAAAGCTTGCCAGGCTTGTCAAAAAAAAGGAGCCCCTATTTGCGCTATCAAAGACGAATTAATCCCCGTCTTGGAAGCTATGGAACAGGCAGATGCAATTATCCTCGGTTCTCCTGTCTATATCGGATTGGTGACCGGTTGTGCCAAATCATTGATTGAACGATGTTACACCTTCTACAGCGAGGGAAGAAGCAAGATCATTAAGCAGAAGATTTTTACTGATGTCGTCACGCAAGGTGGCGATATTCAATATTTTAAATATGTACGAGAGCATTTGTACACTTGGTTTATTGAGAGTTTTGAGATGCAATCAGGGGGTTCATTAGTCGCTGCAGGAGTTAGTTCTGCAAAAGAATTGAATGACCAACCTGAAATTTTTGATAAAGCAGATATCGTCGCCGACAATATTGATAAGCAGTACAAAAAGATGGCAAATAATAAATCCGGTTAACAGGCAGTATTGTTCTCTTTGATAGGTATGATCTTTCCGAAGTTTTCGGTATTCAAGAAGGATGACCCCTCTATCCATAAGTCAAGATAATTATGGAACTTTCTTTTTTTGAGGCAGTACAATTGAGAATGAAACAAATCAGTTACAATCGAACTGAAAGGAAAACAATGCAAATGAGAAAAATGAGTGGGATACTCGTTTTGGTTGTCATCTTCTCCATGATGCCATTTCGTTTTTTCAGCACTCCATCGCTTCTTGCAGAAACAAAAAAGGCGTGGGTGCTTACCGATGTACAATTGCTGGAATCCGTCGTAGCAAGACCCCCTCAGGGAACAGAGCTATCCGGTGAAGCCAGTCATATCACCTGCATCTCTACTTACGAGAAACAAGGTAAGGT
>JAJFUD010000019.1 GCA_021372585.1 bacterium | reverse complement strand
AGAGAGAATCAGCACATCGCCCTGGGTTTTGGAGATGGCATCCCATCCAACCAATCCAAGTCCGTCACGGTAAAGTTGATCCTGGTAGTTCCACGGATAAGCGCCTACTAAGGCTCGGTTAAAATCGTTGATAGAGTAAGGCTCGTTACCATTCAGTAATGTTACGTTAAATGGTCTGGCTATCGCCATCTTGGTGTTTACAGGTGAGTACCGGGTGTCTGGTTGGACACGGGTATCGGTAGTGTTGGTGGTGGTAACCTGATCGTCACCATCGGGATCATTACCGTTAGACAGGTCAAAATCCCGGTCGTAATAAATCCATTCAGAAATGGTATAACCGAGATCAGAACGCTGTTCGACATCGTAATAGATATTCGCAATATCAGCCAAATTGCTCATATTACGACCATCGAACAGTGTTTCGGTGTGTTTCATGTTCGCAGTAAAGAAGCAAAGTATTTTGTACTCATCGATTTCCAGGATACCGTTGTGATCGTAATCCTGCGGCGCATCCGCATCGTTTGGCTTCACAACAGAATTTGCGGGATAATTAAATACAGTGGAACCATCCCAGGATTTGTAGGAAACATCGGCTAAACGGACGTCGCCCACCTGGACAATCGGTTGAGGAGCGGTAAACCACATTCCAGTGGGGGGTCCTTGAAGATTTTCAATGGGGTCCATATCTCCGGGGCCTTTACGATAAATATACTCATACGGATCATAGGTACTGTAAGAGGAAGAACCATTCCCTGCCAGATTGACCGTAATAGAATACCCATGCTGGGTACGCGCGTGGTATTGATGGAACATCTCGTCTCCGGAGAGAACCATAAAATCATCATTGTTATCCGGCGTCCAGGTAAACTGGGTCCGGAAATTGACAAGAGGCAATCCGATATCCCACTGGTAAGGAATAACCTCGGTTGGATTGAACTTAATCGCGTGTTCGTCGTTCGGACGGTTCGAGTAAGTCATATTGTTATCGCTGGTAATGACCCTTTCAGGCGGGTAATCAACCATGTCGACATATCCGAGTTGGAATTTGCGATCTTTCAGAGAGACGGTAATCGAGGTGTTGGGATTATATAAAGGATGAGAGGGATTGATGATATAAGGACCTTGTGTGTTGTTGTCGGAAGTAGGGTCAACTTTATAGGGATCGGTACCGGTTTTACAGGTTCCTTCAATATAGTAAACACTACGTGGATCTGAATAGGCATTGTATCGGGGATCATGGAAGGTTCCATCGGGATCGAACCACAACTGCCCGGCTGAATCCAAAACGGCATAGAAGTGGTCATACTCGGTGGATCTTCCCCCGTCCGGGTAAACAGTCAGATAAAAATCTGTCCACATCACCGGTACGACGTTGTCTTCTTCAAACGTCTCTACATCAGCATCAATATCCGTTGCCGGAACATTGATATTCTGCCAATCTCTTGCTTCATAGGCATGTGGCATTGGAAATCCATCCCGGCCCCATACCTGGATGTTGGCAGTTTTCTGCCATGGAAACATCCTGGCCGGATAGAGCGGAAGACCGTCGCGGTCAAATCCCAGCTTGACAAAACGGTTGGCAATAAAGGTGGCTTGTTTGTTCACTGGTGCTGCTGTAACAGTTTTGGGCATGGCAATGGCACTGAAAGATGAAAAAAGCATCGTAAATACAATCACGTAGGATAACAGTTTTCTCATTAAGGTTCCCTCCTACTAATCAACTAAACTAAACTTCTTTTCCAAACTAATATAAACCAAAAAAAACCTCACATAGGCTATTTATACTAAAAAAAAACATGAATGCAAGAAAAAACATATTTAAAAAAAAACCAACCCCACAAGTCATTTTCTTTCACAAAAATACACCTGCTTCTCACATCAATTTTTATATTGCATTCAATGAACAGGTACAGTTATAAAAAAAAAATTTCATGAATCAAGATTTTTTGTTAAAAATAATAGGTAAAAATTCGAGTGGAAAGGAATGATTAAGATGAAGACCGATCGATCAAAATATCCCTATCAACGGTCTGTCATCACAATATGGCTCGGATTTCTGTTGCTGCTCACGCCGTTATTAACCCTATATCCGCATAGAATAACCCGCTCTTTGACTCCCCGTTCGTTTGGTAATGCTGTTTGGATGCATGTAGACACGTTTCAGGGAACAAGTATGAAGACATTGGAAAATTTGGGTCGTTTTTTACAATTGAACGGCATTCAAAAAGTCATCGTGTTAGGAAAGAATATAGACGGATCGGTACCTTATCCTTCAAAAATTGCTTTAGAGGAAAGGACCAGTCAAGCGATGTCCATGCTAGTCACCGAATTAAAAAAACAGCAAATGAAAGTCTATTTTTATTTCCCTGTGAACACTGATCCGCTTTGGATCAATCATCATCCTGAAGACATCGCTATCCAGATGGGACCTTCTTCGCCTGATGATTTGCGGCCGGATCCCGAAAAAAAACTGGTAAACCTGACCAGCCAAAATTATATTCAATACATCAGCCAATTATGTGTGGAAGCTGTCCAACAATTTGCATTAGATGGTATTCAATTGGATTATATCCGGTACCGCAACGGTCAATATGGCTTTTCCAATGTAGAAATGCAGCGTGCATTAGCGAAGGGAGTGAACTTGTCAAAAATCCAGACCTTGACCTACCAAACATTTGTCAAACCGGGAGACTGGAAAACGCTTCTGCAGAAGTATGACCAACACGATCCGGATGTAGTGGCTTGGGCAAAAATACGTGAAGATATCATCACAGACTTTGTCACCTCCGTCAAAGGGACGGTACACGACAAAACAAAGGCGGATATCGGATTAACGCTGGTTTCCTCCGGTGCCACTGCGGAAGCCTACACAGCGATTCATTTTGGACAAAACTGGGAACGCTTATCCAGTTTCATCGATTTTGCTACCCCCATGGCGTATCACGGCTCAGAATCGGATCCGTCTGGGTATGTTGCCAGGATCTGCGATGGAGCGATCCGAAAAATTCACCCGAATTGTGAAATCTCAATTGGATTGCAAGCTCATGCCACCACAACAGAAAAATTGCAAGTTGTCATAGAAACCGTAAAAGAAAAACGGCTACCCTATTGCCTTTTCCGGATAGGGACCTTTGCTTTTTCCCACATGGGCATATCCCCCACTGCCCCTGAAAAACTACAACTTCAGGCTTATTGGATGAATGTCGGTGAGAACGTAACATTGGAAGCTTTCTCCTTGGAAAACACCGGATCCGCTTTGTTGGAAAATGATCTGTCACAACCACTCAAATGGAAACTGCCTCAATCGGCAACAATCGGCCAAACCGGGTCGATGGCTGTCTCTCTTCAAACCAATTGGAACCGGGCTTCACAATGCTGCGTACCGCTATTGGTGATGCACACGAAAACTGCCGTTATGCCTACTTTGCAACATACCTCCTGGAAAACACAACATATTCTTTACTCCATTCCGCGACAAACATGCCAATTGAACAGAAAACAAGTAGATTCCCGCTTTCTGAAAGTGCTGGAGGGACAGACCTGGTTGAACCTTTCCCTGCTTCCGACGCCTCTCTCCATCGGGATTCAGCAAAATGGAGTCACTTTTTCTGCCTGGGATCAACAAAACGGGATGCGGATAGAATACTTGAACGATCATATCACGGTGCAGAAAAGGATTCAATCCACCTGGATGGAAACAGAGATTCTTTCTCAACCTGCAGAAACCGGATGGTTCCCTGCCAAAATGTTCTTCCAATTCTTTCGGTATCAGATCGCTTACAATGACAAAGAAAGGGTAGTCCATTTTGTGAGGTGGACCCCGGTATTGTCAACTTCTCTTGCTCTTTCCGGGAAGACCTCGCTGGAGGACGGTCATTTGTTCTTAATAGACGGCTCTGTTTGGGTGGAATGGGGAGAGTATTTCCAAACCTCTTTTTATTCCCTGACAAGTAAAGCACATGAATTGGGTCATCAGGTTATCCTTTACCTGCCCATCGATGAAAAAAAGTCGGTACAACCGGAAACGGATTGGTTCATGATGCAAACCGGTATGAAAAGGAAATACGCACCGGATGATTATGTTTTCTGGTTAGCTTCCTTAGAATGCCTCCCCCCTAATCCAAAAAAACGGTTATTGCTTCTTCCAAGCAATGTCAATACGATCGATAGTCAAGAAGCAGGTCATTTTGCCTACCGTTGGGGAATTGATCAGCCAATTCCTGACAACGCCACCATTCCGGTTCTTTGGATGCAAAATGCGGAAAAATCCAAATTAGAGTTGGAAACTCTTCTGCAGCTTTATGACCAAAAAAGAGTCGTGTCTATTGTAAATTGGCAGAATACGTATCCACCTGAAAAGTGACGGGCGTCTGATCTGGACTGACCCGAAATACCAAGTAGCCCGTTTTGGTTTCCTGCGGAGAGATCTCTCCGAAAGGTTCATGAGACAAGCTTAAATCGGGATCGATCGATCCCGATTCCGTTATCAAAACGGGACTGTCTATTAAACTAATATAGTAGATATTCTGTTTTCCGATGTTGGTCACCTCGATGAATACCTGCACCCATGTTTCTGTATCCTCTTTTTGAACCATTTCTTTGAGACCGTTCGGTAAGGAGGAAGGATATTCTACGCGCAGCATTTTATATTGGACTTGTTCTGCATCATGCCGGAGCGTTTCTGAAATCATTGTCCTCGGAACCAATTGATAATGCTGAATGAATAAAAACAAGATCAATCCATAACAAAGACCGATACTGATTTTAAAAAAAGGCTTGATATCACGTTGTTCTCCCAGCAGAACCAATCCAACGGGCGGCAATACCAATAATAACAAGATAATCCAACCGGGATGGATCCATTTTTTATCATTCATACCGGCAAGTATAAAAAAAAAACGGCTTCCGTAAAGAAGCCGTTGAAAATACTTATCTGCCGGGATTACAATAATGTAATTTTGCTGGATTTCGTTTTGTCTGCTTTTGGTAATAGGATCTTCAGAAGACCGTTTTCATAAGTGGCTTTCGTTTTTTCCTGGTTTACTTTTTCTGGTAAAGCGATTTCTCTCATGATCTTACCATACGCTACTTCCCGGTGAAAGTACTTTTCCTCATTGATTTCCTGGTTCATCTTTTTCTCTCCTTTGATCACAACCAGGTTGTCATTGATCTCGATATCGATATCCTTTTTTTCCATACCGGGCAATTCAGCGCATACTTCATACTGGTCTCCTTGATCCAGGACATCCACCCGTGGTGTGATAAAAGTAGTGTTCATGAAATGAGTCGGCATAAAATCCTCCAACATATCATCCATCCACAGATTAAAAAGGGAGGATGGTCTTCGGATCAAGTACCGCTTGTTCGGACCCTCTACACTCACATTTCTTTGTGTCATGACGACCTCCTTTAAGTAAGTTGTCTTGTTACTGTAGTATTTATATACCCAAAATTGGCAGCATTTTTCATTTGACAAACCAGTGACTTTTTACTATATCCTACAATGATGAAATGCATGTTTTCAAGCTTTTATAAAGGTTGTTTGTTTTTTATTTTGGCGATTGTGATAGTGGGGTATTCTATGCCTTTGGTCTCTCTCTATACGGGTTCTGTTTCAGCCAATACCCTAACCGGCAGAGGCATTCCCTCCGATTCAAACCGTTTACAACTGCCTATTATGGAAATCCTTCCCCGGCCAAAAGAGAGAATCATTATTCATGAAGAGGGTTTCCCGGTGCAATTACGATACGATGGAAAATGGATCTCATTTTATTCAAAACCGACAACGGTTCGAAAACTCCTGCTCAATCTCTCCATTGAACTGGCTGAGACCGATAAAATAAATTTCCCATTAAATCACCAACTACAGAAAGATGATTTAATTGTCATTCACCGGATCAGATATCAAGAATATGAAAAAGACTTTGTGATCCCCTATACGGTGTTGATGGAAGAGAATCCATTAGTGGAAAAAGGGTTAAAAGCCGTCTGGCAACCGGGAGAAAATGGAAAGCTCCGTAAACGGTTCCGTCATAAAATTGTGGATGGAGAACTAGTTCAAACTCAGGTTCTCTGGAAAAAGACATTAAAACCTCCCGTAAAAGAGATTATCGCATTGGGCACCGCTCAGTTTTCCGGTCCTTACCTGAAAAAAATCCGAATGTGCGCTTCCTCCTACAATCCAACTGTGGCGCAGTGTGATTCTGATCCATTCACTACCGCTACCGGCAGAAGAGTCCGCTTTGGTATCGTTGCGGTAGATCCAAACGTGATTCCTTTCCACACCAGACTGTATGTGTCCGGATATGGTTATGCTATCGCTGCAGACACCGGAGGAGCGATCAAGCAGAATAAGATCGATCTGTTTTTCTGGCGTCGTCTTCCAAATAGCGGTTGGCGGGGCGGGTATGTCGATGTCTTTATATTAGGCAAATGAGAAGGAGATAGTATGCTGTACTCTTCACAATATATTCACACCATGAAAGAAACACCCATGGATGCAGAAGCGATCAGTCATCAGCTAATGCTGCGCGCAGGATTGATCAGAAAGATCTCTACCGGTATTTATGCCTATCTACCGATCGGGTGTACCGTATTGCATAAGATTATGGAAATTGTCCGGAGAGAGTTAAACCAGGCGGGCTGTGTTGAGTTACTACTTCCGGCCCTCCTCCCCGCAGAACCTTGGAAAAAGACCGGTCGATGGGATCTGTATGGGAAAGAGATGTTCAAATTGACTGATCGATCTGAGCGGGAATTTTGCTTAGGACCGACTCACGAAGAGATTATTACAGAGGTTGTACACCGAGATGTTCAATCATACCGGGACTTACCATTATTCCTGTACCAGATACAGACAAAATACCGGGATGAACCAAGGCCGCGTTTTGGGATAATTCGTTCCAAAGAGTTCATTATGAAAGATTTGTACAGCTTTCATGCCACCTTACCCTCCCTTGAAGAAGGGTATCACCATATTTATCAAACCTACCACCGGATTTTTGAAGCCTGTGCTTTGCAGGTCAAAGCGGTGGAGGCAGATAACGGAGCGATTGGCGGATCCTTTTCGCATGAATTTGTTGCGGATTCTTCCGTTGGAGAGACTGCTTATGCATTATGTCCGCATTGCGGATGGGCTTCCACGCTGGAAGCTGCCAAAACAAGCCTGCAGAGCAACGATCCTACAGAGGATTTGCTGACGAAAGAGCTTGTTGCCACCCCTCAGCAAAAAACAATTGCTGAAATATCCGCGTTTCTGAGCCAATCACCGGATAAAATACTCAAAACCCTTTTGTACCAGAACACCGCCGGGAAACGTTTCTATGTCGTTGTACGCGGAAGCGACAGCGTGAATGAAACGAAACTGAAAAAAGTGATCGGTGAAGAGGTCTTTTTAACAGAATCGGATCCTTTGATCGGTTTCTTGGGTCCGGTAGACGTACCGGCAAGCCAAATCATTGCAGATACCACCGCTATAAAAGTACAAAATGCCGTCACTGGAGCTTCCAAAGCCGATCATCACTACCTTCATGTGAATTATCAAAGAGACTGGCGAGCTGACAGAATAGAGGATATACGGGAATTACAGCCCGGAGATCCTTGCCCGACCTGTGGGGCGGGTGTGTTTATTCAAAATGGTCTGGAATTAGGGCATACGTTTTTATTAAATGACCGTTACACCAAACCGCTTGATGCTAGCTTTGTCAATGAATCAGGCGCAATGCAGCCAATGTATATGGGTTGTTATGGAATAGGGATTACCAGAATGGTCGCTGCGGTTATCGAACAGCATCATGATGAAAAAGGAATCATCTGGCCAAAAGCGCTGGCTCCATTCGCTTTTGAGATTATTCCGGTCAACATTACGGATGCGCTTCAAATGAAAACGGCTAAAGCGTTGGCAGATGCTCTCACCTCTGCAGGTTATGAGTGTCTGCTCGACGACAGACCTGTTTCAGCAGGTGTCAAATTTAACGATGCTGACTTAATCGGGATTCCGATTCGCTTAGTGTGCGGAAAGGCTCTGCAAAAAGGAGAAGTGGAAGTGAAAATTCGAAAAACCTGCGAGATCTTCACTGTATCGGTCGAATCTGCTATTCCCACTTTAACTGCTTTATATGATAAACAACCATAATTCAAAGCTGGTTTCTGTCATCATCCCGGCTTTCAACGAAGAATCTACCATCGCTGATGTCATCACTTCCTGTCGAATCTGCAAATGGGTCTCTGAAGTGATTGTGGTAGATGACGACTCCTCAGATCATACCAATGAGATAGCTTCAAAAGCGGGCGCCATAGTCTGTATTCTCCCGGAAAACAGAGGCAAAGCCGCTGCTCTATTGGTCGGCGCCAGGCAAGCCAAAAATGAACTATTGCTTCTGCTGGACGCGGACTTGATCGGTTTACAACCCAGACACGTAGAAGCAATGATTTATCCAGTGATGACCCTACCTGCTGTTTCTACGGTAGGTTTATTTACCAAGGGAAGATTCCGAACTGATTTGGCTCATTGGCTCACCCCGTTTTTATCCGGACAACGCTGTCTGGAGCGAGACTTCTTTCTGTCTCTGGAAAACTGCTCGAATGTACGTTATGGAATTGAGATTGTAATCACCAAAGCATTGAGAAAACAGAAAATTACTTTGAATAAAGTCCCTCTCGACGGCGTCACTCATCGCATGAAAGAAGAAAAAAGAGGCCATGAGAACGGATGGCACAAGCGAATGGAGATGTACCGGGATATTGTTCAGGAGTTGTTTAGGGGAAGTAAAAAAATATGATAGAATTAAGAGAAGAATGATATAAAGGAAAAAACCATGGGAAAAACAATTAAGATTGTGACCGATAGCTCCAGCAACCTGACAACTGCGGATATTGAACAATTCGGGCTGATGGTGATTCCTGTGCGTATCCAAATTGGTAAGGAAGCCTTCAAGGAGAATGCCAATCTAAACCTGACTTCCATTGCCTATAAAATTAACTCGGAGAAAAATGTTCCGAAAGTGGTCAGTCCCTCTGTAGATGAGTTTTTTAAAACGTACTCTCTCGTTTACCCTCGGTTTAATAATATCCTGTCGATTCATCTTGCTTCGGGTATCTCTGATATTTTTAAAGAAGCCAAGAACGCACAAGCATTATTATATGATGCTCATATCAATGTTGTAGACAGTACATTAACAGAGGTAGGATTGAAACCGCTTTTGTTGAAAATAGCCACTTTAGCGATGAACCAAGCCCCGGAGCATGTGATCATCAGTACGATGCAGCAAGCGGCTTCCCGGTTTTCTTCCTTTGTGATCGCCAGTCATTATAGATTTATCCAAATGAATACGAATTTTCATAAACGTTCCTTTGTATTCCCCTCCTTAGCAGACCAACGCAACCGGTACCTGTTCTCTTCCACGCAAGGGAATTTGTACTTGATTGAGAAGGTCCCCCAGACCCAAGTGGTCGAAAAATTTTTAAAAATCATGGGGTCAATACAAAAACAAAAACCCCTGTACATGCGTATCCAATATGCTCTTGACAAGGAACTGGCTTTTGCTTTAGCGGATATGTTGGTCACAAAACTGGATGTTATCATAAAGGGGATTGATGAGATGTCCGTCTCTTCCATGTGCCGTTTCGGTACCCAAGCTGTAACAATCGGATTTTCTGAGGATGAAAACTTTTTCGAGGAATATGTCTCCAATAAAACTGATCCGGAAGAATAAGCCTCGACCCCTTTCCTTTTATTTCATTCTTTCTGGTTGGATAATACTTAGTGTGTCTGTTCTTTTATTCTTTCTCTCCGATTATTCAAAAAATCTATTACTGACCAGAAAATCTTTGTATATAGCTTTACAAGGTTCTCCCGATCAAGCGTTGGATCTTTTTTCCTCCCTGACAAGGCAAAACCGCTTGTTTGCCTCCCAGGATTATTTTGCTTACCGGTTATCTTCCCAATCGGTTGATATACGTTCCGCCTTTCTTCGAAATCCGCATAATCTAACCTATTTGATTCAATACTCCAACCATATTCATTCCAGCCGGGACTGGGTGCAAACAGATAACTATTTCCATCAGTTACCCTTTGCGAGGTTTCTGTCGGAAAAAAGTGGGAAATATGCCAATAGTCAGAATCCTCAGGATGCCAAAAAAGGATTATTCTTTATGGTGCTGGCTAAAAAAACGCTGGACGATGCCACCACCAATAATCAGCTGGGAATGTTGTTTAACAACCGTTACCATGCCTACCAAAAAGGGCTACCGTTATTACAAGAGAGTTTGCAATTAAGACCAAGGCAAATCGATACCTATACCTATTTCGGGGATGTTTATTTAAGAACAAAAAGAACCGCTTTAAGCAGGTCGTATTATACCTTAGCCAATCGATTGAATCCCACAAGCTATCCAACTTATCTACAGATTAGCCAGACGCTGATCAATGAAAAAAAGTACCGGGAAGCGCTCCCTTATTTAGCCAGAGCCCATATTTTTATACCGGATCATTTGAACAGCTATTTTCAGTTAGCAACTTTTTATGTCAATGCCGGGGAAAATCTCCTGGGAGAAGCAGTATTCAAGGAGTTTTTAACAAAAAATCCATTGAATGCGGAAGCCCGGTATTATTATGGTTTGTTTTTAAAAAGAATTGAAAATGAATCCGATGCAATGACTCAATTCACTCTTTCTATCGCTCTTGACCCAACATTTGAGAAGAGTTTTTGGGAGAGAGCCAATTTATATATTCAGCTGGAACACTGGGAAAAAGCGTTGAAAGACCTGGATCAAGCTATATATCTGAATCCAACCAACCAGAATTATCTTCATCGAAGAAAATGGGTGGAAGAGCAGCAAATTAAATAGTGTAATCCACCAAGCAGCGTAACAAATACCCAAACACCGTGACAGTTAATCCTAATTCCACCCCATACCAGAAACGGTCCTTCTGTTGGCGGCATCGTTCTAATCCAAAAACCATAAAAGAAACGGCTAACCAAACAAATCCGATCAGACCGGGATACCCTAATTCCACCAACACATTTAAAAAGATATTGTGAGCATGCTGAAATGGTTCTTGAAATAAGTAGGTATACACCGGTTGAAAATTTCCTAACCCGACCCCGGTAAGGGGAACCAACTTCGAAATCTCCCAGCTGTTTTGCCATATGATATACCGTGCTTTATCCGCAATCCCGCTATACACATATTGAATACCTCTTCTAATGGAAGGAACAAACAAGCTGGCTCCTCCAACCAACAGATAAAGAAAGGCTTTATACCAAGCTTGCCTTAATAACCAGATCAAAAGCAACGACAGAGCCACGCTGATAAAGGAACCTCTGGATCCGCTCATCACCACTACGAATAAGAATACGATCAGGCACGCCGCACCGAGAATCTGAAGCAGAATTGATAGAAAATTTCTCCAAAAAGAAGCTTTTTCCCAAAAATAATTTTGAAATATAATCACCGGCGCACAAAGAGTGAACAGAACGGCGTACCATCCTCCTAACGAATTGGATCCGCCAATAGAACTCTCGATCCTGGGAAAAGCTAATGTTCGGAATAACATATAATCACCGCGCAATACGCCATACAGGAATGCCCGGTAATATATCTGAGCATGCGGTAAAAACAATTGTATCCCCTGCCAAACGGCACCAAACATCATCATCCCATATAAGGCGACAATATGTTTTTTTTGAAACGGATAGGAGCTAAGCAGAACCAACCAAAGGGCGCCTGTAGTAAAAACAATCGTATACCGTATCGATTGCACCGGATTGAATGACCAAAGACAGGCTATCCAAAGGTATAGGGTAAAACAACCGACTATACCATTCCATCGATAATGGCGATATACCAATTGTTTTTGAAGCAAAGAGGCGATCCCCCATAACACCAGAGCAAATACTATACCGATGCTCTGCATGCTCATAGGTATCCGGGCGAATTGATTCAAAAGAAAAAGTGTTCCGAGAAAACTCGCAATGATCAGAAACCCTATCAGATCCAGGGCAAAAAGCATTACACGTCAGGGTGGGAGGAGGTCTTTTTGGAGTAATAGTTACTCTTGTACCGATACTGATAATACGATTCCGCATTCTTGAATAACATATTCATCACGTACCCGATGACATTGGCATATTGCAGAGATTCGCGAGTCTTCTGGATGTCTATTTTTCGGGTGGATCCAGAGGAGACGATGACCATCACGCCATCCATCAAGGGCGAGATAATCTGCGTATCAGCGACTAAATTCACCGGAGCTGAATCAAAGATGGCCATCTGATAAGGGGCTAACACCTCTTTCACGAAAGAACCCATTCTGGGAGAAGAAAGCAACTCTGCCGAGTTAGGGGGAATCAATCCCGCGGTAATCACGGATAAGTTTTCCACGGGTAACGTATGCACGATACTTTTCCACTCGACTTCTTCGTTTAAGTAATTGGATAGCCCTTTCTCATTCTTGAGGTTGAACTCTTTGTGAACCATAGGAACACGCAAATCCGAATCAATTAAAATCGTTTTAAAACCGGCGTTGGCGAAACTGATCGCAAGATTGGCGGAAATGGTGGTTTTTCCTTCTCCGGCATTGGAAGAAGTGATCAATAAAGTTTTGGGTTGGCTGAGTTTTAAAGAGAATTGGACGTTGGTGCGCAGGATCTTAAATGATTCCGTAAAGGTCGAATTTGGTTTCTGAAGAACGTACGGCTGAAAGATAGCACCATCGCCCGTATCAGTTTTATAAAGTTCTTTGGGTATTCTTTTTGCCATAGGATTTTTTAGCGAAGAAAAATAATGATTTAGTTTACCGTCATAGTCAGACCGTAGGTAATTCGCCAGGCTTGGTCAAAGGCTTGGAGGATTAAGTCAATATTATTCTCCCCATTTGCCAGTTTGGAAGAGACCGAGAAATCCTGTGATTCTTCTATCAAGCGATAAAGATGCTCACCAGTGGTTTTGTTGTAGTATTCCATGTTGACGGCACATCCTATCTTGGTGTGGTAAATCACTTCACGGGTCAGGGGATTGTACGTGAAGCCATAATTTCGGTACCAGTTGGGGAACATATCAAATGGAATCGCCGAGTATCCTTTAAAATATTTGATGGTCTTATCGCTTCCTTGTTCGGTATAATTCGCTTCTATACTGATCGCGCCCAAACCGAAAAAGGCCAACGGTACTCGAATCGCATACTCACCCTTGCTGTTAGCGGTCGCTTTGTTAAACGGGATGTCGCAGACTGTGAGAGAGATATTGCCATTAGGATAGGTAATTCCGTCGTAAGTGAACAAAGCGCCTTCCATCTTGCGGGACAATACAGCTTTCAGAATGGTCCCGTCCGGACGGTAAAACTGGGTATAGATTAATTGCTCTTTCGGATCCGAAGCATTAGGTTCACGCAGCATTTCGTATAACAAGTAAGCAATTTCTGCCCGGGAGAGGTACCGGTTTGGTTGAAAGGTGCTGTCCGGATATCCTTTGATAGTTTTGGAACGCAGAGCGACAGTCAGGTACCCTTTCGCCCAATTCGGAATTTGTGCAAAATCGGTAAATTCACCGATGGCATCTTCGATCTCATCTTTATGAATGTTGTCTGCAAAATATTTCATCGCCAGAGAGCGTACTTGTATCGCAACAAATTCAATACGGGTTACATAGATGTCCGGCTTAAACGTATCGTCTATCAGGAGATCGGCCATGACGCGCGTTTTCTTGATCACTTCCACGTAAGGATAGGCCCAATCCTGAGCGGTCACGTCTTTAAAAGAAGGTTCCTCCGGGGTAATGCCCTGAATCCCAAATAAACGTGTCAGTAAAACTGCAGTTTCCTCTCTGCGCAAAGGATTGTCAGGTTTAAAGGAGCCATCCGGATAACCGCTCATGATACCGCGTTCTGCCAAATACTGAATGGCATAATACGCCCAATGATTGCTCGGAACGTCGGAAAAACGGATCGCCTGTGCCTGGTTAGGGACAGAAACACAGACCAAGGAAATTAACACCAGAAACACCACCACTTTTAATGACAATTTCCTCATTTCATTGCCTCCGATAACTCCTACACAAAAATAACGCTCCAATACCCTTAAATAATAAACATCACTGCCCTATTCATTTCAACCCTGATAGTACATGTTTTTTAAAAAATATCAAGAAAAAATACTTATTTTTTATGACTGATTAGTAATTTGTCAAGTGCAGGATATTTTCAACATCATTTGGCTCTAGCACTCTCAGCTTCCCTAACGGATACGGAATACTCTCATTCCGGATAATCTCCTGAAGAGCATCGATACGAACCCCCTGGTCTACCAATGAGGTAGAGATACCGAGCGAGTGGATCCAATGTTGTAACGCAATGATGCTTTTGGAGGCTGTTTCCGCGTCTGATCCTTTCAAGTGAAATACATTCCGTCCGAATTGGGCAAAACGCGGAATCGCTTCTTTATAGACATAACGCATCCAGGCGGGCAAAACGATTGCCAAGGTGAGCCCATGAGGAAAATCGTAGAGAGCGGAAAGCGCATGCCCGATTCGATGGCTGGAAAAATCCCCTCCTCCACGACCCAAACCGGGTAATCCATTCAAAGCCATCGTCCCAGCCCAAGCCAATTGAGCTCTTGGCTCCACCTCGGTTGGCTCAGCCAATATTTGTTTCGTCCGTTGAAGTACAGTGCGCATGATCCCCTCACTCAACGCATCCGAGACATCGGAGAGGGTATTTTGGTTAAAATACTGTTCTGTCACGTGGCAGAAAATATCTACCGCCCCGTATTTCGTCATAGATTCTGAGAGAGTGACTTGGTAGGAGGGATCGATAAAGGAGACGGCAGGGTAGATCGCTTCAGAATACAAGGAGGCTTTCACATGGGTTTCGTCATTGGTGACTACCGCTGTCCCATTCATCTCTGAGCCGGTGGCGGATATCGTCAGAACAGAGAAGACAGGAAGAGCTTGCAGAATCCTGCATTTTCGCTTCGGTCCGAAGCAATCCCAGATTTCTCCCTGGAAAAGATGCCCGGCTGCGATCGTTTTCGCTGCATCCAGAACGGATCCGCCACCTAAAGCAACGACTGCCTCAACGCTCTCTGCCCTGCTCAGTTCAATGGCTTGTTTAATCGCGGAAAGAGGAGGATTCGGAGGAATCCCATTCCACTCCACTACTTGTATTTGTCGGTCGTGAAGAGACTGCATCGTATCTGTATAAGCCCGGGTACGCTTTACCTGTCCGGTACCGAGTACTAACAAGACTTTCCGGGCTTTCTTGGCGACTTCGTTTCCGAGCTCCGGTAGGACGTATTTTCCAAAATAGATCTTCGTGGTATTCTGAAAAATAAAATCTTCCATCCTATGCTCCTATGCGATCAGGTTACCATGATTATACCGAGAGAGTAGCTTATAATCAAAAGTTTTTATCTTTTTTTTCGTTCTTTCACCCTAGGAAATTGGAACAGGAGAATAGTACACAAAGTGATCACAAAAGGTTTTGAAGCCTTTTTAATGCGAGATTAGCGTTGCAGAATTTTTTTCGCTTCCCGCCAGTATTCATCCAGCTGTGCAGGGGAAAGGTCAGCCGGATCTTTTCCCTGTTCCCGAATGAACCTCTGCACCATCCGGAACCGGGATTCAAATTTGCGTCTTCCTCGCTCCAGAGATTTGATCGGATCGATCTCTAAAAACCTGGCAAGATTCAGCACCGCAAAGAACAGGTCGCCCATTTCTTCTTCGATTCTCCGTTTGTTTTCAATCTGGATCGTTTCGGAGAGCTCTTGAACCTCTTCCCGGATTTTCAGCACAATATCGGACGCTTTTTCCCAATCAAACCCGTAAGCGGAAGCTTCCCGGGAGATCATCATGATATCGTCAATGATTCCCTGGTTCCCTTTCTTATGTTCCCCAAGTTTGATCCCGTTCCACTGATCGATTACCGCATCAGGACTCAGTTGTTTGGTTTGTGCAAACACATGGGGATGACGGCGGATCAACTTTTCCATCATCTTTTCCAATGCAGTATAAATAGAGAATTCCTCTCTCTCTAAGGCGATTTCCGAAACCAGCAGGGGCTGGATCATCATATCCCCGATCTCTTCCTCCAACGAATCAATGTCCTGCTTCCGGATGGCCTCGATCACCTCAAAGGACTCGTCTATAATCGTATGAATAAGGGATTCATAAGTCTGTATACGATCCCATGGGCAGTTTTTTCGTAAGAGATGAATCATATGATTCGCTTCAAACCAGGTCTGCTCAGGTGAGTGGAGAATAGCCGGCATGATCGGTTCGATCTCATAGAGCCGGTACAGCTGTTCATCCGTTTCAATCGCACCACAGCGTAAAGTTCTCACTTTCTCAATCGCTTCCTTGGCTGTACATCCTCCCATCATGCAATGCAGGGCAGCAAAAAACCCGGCACGTCCTAAACCGGCATGACAATGTAAAAATACCGGCAGCTGCATCTTTTTATAGCTGGCAAAGTACCGAAGCACCTGAAAAAGCTGTGACCAGGTCGGGGTGGACATATCCCGGACGGGAAGGGAGATAAACTCTGTAAACAGATTCTCCTCAAGGGGTACCGGGTAGGGATCTTCTGTTACATTCATTAAAATGCGAAAATGAACCGCTAATTCATGCAAATCCTCTTGTGATGGAAACCGTCCAATCGCCAGATAAGGTTTTTCTATCCATGTAAAGTCTACAGGCATTGCAATACTCCTCTGATAATATCATCCAAAGGGATAGCATCCTTTCGGACAAGGATCTGTTCCGCTTTAAATCGAATCCGGCTCCCGAACTCATTCACAAGCTTACTAATGTGATGAACATTCAGGTCGAACCGGCGGGAATCTTTCTTAAACGTAAATACCACCAGGTTCTCTTCTGTTTTCACCGCGTCCAATCCCTTTTCAAAAGCCAGTATACGAAGTTCCAGGTTTTTATAAAACTCGGATAAAGCGGGTGGAGGAGGTCCAAACCGATCACGGATCTGGTCTTCCATCGCCAGAAGTTCTTTTTTGGATTGCAGAGAGACTAACTGCTGGTACAGAGCCAACCGTTCCCCTTCATCCCGAATCATGGCGGAGGGAATATAGCCGGTAATCGGAAATTCCGGAAAGAGAACTGCTTCCGCTTCTTGTCCAGTTGACTGTGACGATTTAATCTCGTCCATTGCTTCTTTTAAAAGTTGGACATACAGATGATATCCAACCGCTCTGAGGTGCCCGGATTGCTCGGATCCGAGGAAATTCCCGGCTCCTCTGATCTCAAGATCCCGTAAGGCTATTTTCAGACCTGACCCTAACTCGACAAATTCCTTAATCACTTCCAGCCTGGAAGTTGCGGTTTCTGTAATCGCCAGATCCTTCGGATAAAAGAAATAGGCATAGGCTTTTCGGTTGGATCGTCCAACCCGCCCCCGCAACTGATACATCTGTGCTAATCCCAAACGATGCGCATCGTCAACTAAAATAGTGTTTACAGTGGGTATATCGATTCCAGACTCGATAATGGTCGTGCATAAAAGCAGCTGGATCTGCCCTTCCAAAAAGGAGGTGATCACATTATCAATCTCTTCTCCGTTCATCTGTCCATGAGCCACTCCGATCCGTATATCCGGTAGAAGGGCCGTTAATTTTTCTTTGACTTTTTCAATATCCTTGATACGGTTATGGACATAATATACCTGTCCATCCCGGGCGATTTCAAAACGGATAGCGCTTACGAGTGCTTCCTCATCGAAAGGCATCACATAAGTTTTCACCGGTTTACGTCCTTCCGGAGAGGTGTCGATCCGGGAAATCTCCTTGATACCGGAGATAGCCATGGATAATGTTCTGGGGATGGGCGTTGCAGTCAGGGTTAGCACATCGACGTTTTCTTTTAGTTTCCGTATTTTTTCTTTATGGCGAACCCCGAATTTATGCTCCTCATCAATCACCAATAAACCCAGGTTTTTAAACACCAGGTCTTTGGAGAGTATCGCGTGCGTACCGATGACCAGGTCAACTTTTCCCTCCTTCACTCCTTTCACGATCTCTTTTTTCTTCTTGTCGCTGATTAACCGGGAGAGGATCTGGAGGTTGATCGGGTAAGGGGCAAACCGTTCCTTAAACGTCTCAAAATGCTGACTGGCCAGGATAGTGGTCGGCACCAATAAAGCAACCTGGTAGCCTTCCATAATCGCTTTAAACGACGCACGGATCGCTACCTCTGTTTTCCCGTATCCAACATCGCCAGTGACCACTCTGTCCATGATTTTTCTGGATTCCATATCCTGTTTCACATCCTGGATCGCGACCAGCTGATCAGGCGTTTCTTCATACGGAAACGATGATTCCATCTCCTTCTGCCAAGGTGTATCCATATGAAACGCAGTCCCTTTCGCCATTTCGCGTTGGGCATAGAGGGCGATCAGATCTTTTGCGAGTTCTTGTACGCTTTTTTTCGCTTTTTCTCGAATTCTTTCCCAGTCGGAGGATCCAAGTGAATTTAATTTTACATGCTCCGCTTCCCCGATGTACTTATTGACGGCATTGATTCGTTCAGGAGGTACATACAACATGTCGCCGCGGTCATACTCCAATAATACAAATTCCTTTTCTTTGCCTTCCAGGTCTTTGACGACCTTTAATCCGCGGTAGATGCCCACACCATAATTATAATGAACCAGTATATCCCCCATTTTCAGGTCTTCGATCGACTGGATCGGGATCCCTTCACGGAATTTCCTGACCGGCTTATGAGGTCGTTTCCACCCAAACAGCTCTTTGTCGGTCAATAAAGTCACTTTTTGGGAAGGATAATGAAAACCATCGGACAGATACGAATCTACCAAAACAATGGAGTGGGTTTCCCCTTCGAGCCCTATCTGGGTCAAAATCTCTTTCACCCGTTTATATTGTTTCGTGCAAATGATCAGCTGATGGTTCTTGACGGAATACTGCTGGATCACGCTTTTATAATCCCCGGTGGAAAGCCCCTCGATACTGTGGATCGGGAGAGCGATTTTCTGGGGAGTGGTCTTATTTAAGGGAGAGGAGCTTAAGCGAATGGTTTTCGGAAAACTTTCCAGCTTCTTTCTTGATCGCTGGAAATATTTCTCCCAGGGAAGCGAGAGGACCTCATGCTTCTCTCTTTCCATCACCACGATCTCATAAGCTTCTGTTTGAAAAAGCTTGATTCCCTCTTCTAATAGAGTCGGCTGCACCAAAAAAAGGAAGGAATCTTCCGAAAAATAATCGGTCAGTATTTTTTCTTCCTCACGGGAAAAGGGCAGATAGTGCTCAATACCGGAGAAATAGATCCCCTGCTTGATTTCAACGAGGTCTTTTTGGATGATATCAGAGAGGTCATTCGGATTTTTTTGGAAATAGGCGGTTAATTTTTTATCCAGCTGTTGGATCGCCTCCCGGGTGTATAAAAAATGAGAAAAAGGAATGATCGAATAGGATTCGGTTTTTTCAATGCTAAGTTGGGTAACAGGATCAAAGAAACGAATACTCTGAATCTGGTTCTCAAAGAATTCAATCCTGGCTGGTTGATTCGAAGTGGGACTAAAAATATCCAGAAGGCCGCCCTTGATACGAATATCCCCCACTCTTTCGACGGCGACTTCATTACGGTATCCGAATTTCTCCAGCTGTTCCATCAGGGCGGTAAAAGAGATCTCTTCCCCGACTGCTATTTTCATCGTGGCTCTTTCCAGTTCCTCCGGAGAAAGAACCGGTTGAAACACAGCACGGATCGTCGTAATGACAATCTTCTGTCCGGGTTGCTGCAATGCATGCAGGACTTGCATCTGCTCGCCGATAACCTCCCGGGGTAAAGAAACTTTTTCATACGGAACCTGGGAACCGTCGGGGAAAATGTACAATTTGGATTGTAATGTCAGAGGAAGCAAGTCGTGCAGATTGGCATAAATCCTTTCACAATCACCCTCTCCCGGTACAATGATCAGCATAGAGGAGAATGGATGAGTGGCAACATGCGCGATAAACAAAGAAGAGACAGCATTGGTGGCATTATAAAGATGAATCGGCTCCCGGGGAAAGGAAGAAGGAAGAGTGGAAGTAAATAAAGATTGAAAATAAGAGAGAAGAGGTTTATTCATCGTCAACGGTATTTTTTCGGTTAAACCGATTAGCTGTGTGATGAAAACCACTCTCTAACCAGCTTTCAACCGCATCTCGCAGGTCAGGCATCCGGTTTATAATCTCTTGTTGCTCCTTTTTTGAAAAAGAGGATAAAACATACTCTACCGGATCTTCGTACATCCCGGGGCGGCCGATCCCGATCTTCAACCGGGCAAACAAATCGGTATGCAAAGATTGAATGATCGATTCAACCCCGCGGTGCCCCCCACTCTGCCCTCTGTTTTTGATGCGTATCTGAAGAAACGGCAGGTCCAAGTCATCATGCAGGATTAAAATCCGGTTAAGGGGGAGAGCATATTTTTGTACGATCTGCCCGACAGCTTTGCCGGATAAGTTCATAAAAGTGGCTGGCTTTACGAACAGGACATGTTGTGCCGGTGGTAAGGCAGCCAGCCAAGTAACCGCAAAACATTCTATGCGTTTCTGGCTGGTTTTGTATTGCTTTTCCAAATAATCAACTACCCAGAATCCGATATTATGCCGGGAGGTCAGATACTCCTTGCCAGGATTGCCTAACCCGAATACAGCATAATTTATTTCTTCTTGAACCACTTGTTTATTTTTTTCATTTCTTGATTGATCTCTTTCAGGTTTTTTGTCATCTCAAACAAAAGATTCATCATTAATTCGCGCGTATCAGTCTCTTCTAAACCGGAAAAACGGGGGGAGAATTCTTTCGGATACTCTGCAAAAGGGCGGTTGGAAAAAAAGGTTGAATAAAGACTGTCATCCTCCCCGTCCAATTCCCAATCTTCCTGGTCAATCCATTCTTCGGATTCTTCCAGCTCATTGATCTGAGAGATGATAGAAATCCTCTGCTGAGCTTGGATTTCGTCTATCGGTCTTTCCGGCAGGTTCGCAGAATTAAGAAAAATAGTAGGAAAATAAAGGAGAGAGCTGTTTTCGGATTTACAGAACATATGGTACGTCTCCTGGAATTCCACCAGTGCATAAGGAGAAACCATATATGTCTCCCCGGTTCGTGTCACAAAAATCACAGATCCCTTGATAGGTTGTTCCTTTTTAAGTAGTTCAAATTGCTCCAGGTAAATTTGGAAATAATCTTTTTCCAGGACGACATATTTGTTCCAAAGTATTTTTTTGGCCAATTCCGGAAACAGGGAATCTAAGGAATCGTTCACATCAACCAGCTTCACAAGACAAAGTGCTTTGTCAGACCGAATTAAAGCTACCTCCGGACTTACGTTTTTCGACCGGATATGGGCATCTTTCAGTTCATCTAGCAACAATTGCTTGACGAACTGCTTTGCTTTCAATAAATTCTTTTCTGCCAAACCAAACCTCCCACATTACACTACTCATTTTATTATACCGTTTTCATGAATAAACCAAATCATCCCTCTGTAGAAATAAATCATGTATAATTATGTGAATAAGGTTTCAGATACAACCAAAGGAGATATGGGTGAAAAGAGTAAAGTGGTTTATTGTACCGGGTTTATTGATTGCTATCGCATTATTTAGTTTTTCCTTATTCCAACAACAGGTGCAGATGCTGCAAAGTGATCCGGTCCCACTGCAAACTCAGGAAGAAATTGAAAAAACATGGAACCGTCCCACTCCGAAGAAACCGATTGTCTCTAATACTTTGGTTATCAGCATAACAGGTTTAAAACAAAGTGATATGTCTCATGCAAAACAATGGCTCCCGGAAATAAAACCTGAAGTTGTCAGTGGAGTCTTTACCCATGCCAACACGCAAGATGAAACCTATCTCCTTTTTCAGCTTCTCTCCGGTCAAAAAGAGAGTCTGAATAGTGTCCATACCGTGAATGGTTACCGCAATACGGATCACCTGCTTCACCTTGCCCGGTATTATAAAATGGGCATCTCTGTTTATTCTTCTCTACCTGGTTTTCCACTGGACACTCCTGTCAATGTTTTGGAAGAGATTGAAAAAACAGGCATCCCCTCCGGAATCAACCAAGTCTCTTTTGTGCATATCAATGTAGACAGAGACCAGCTTAGCCAAGAGCAAATCAAGGAATGGATCCTTGCCTATCAAGCAAAAACCCTGGAAGGGAAAATCACTTCTCAAGTGCTATTATGCTTCTTCCCCGATACAAATACTCAAGGGATCTCCTGGATACGAAATACCACCTCTTCTTCCCCGTTTGTCTACTGGAATTCTCTTCCCCGTGAAACCGGAAAGGAAATCCAATTTTCGCCCGAACCCGATCAACCGATAGAAGATGTCACGGCCACTTTAGCCTATTCATGGGGCGTACCACCTCCGGTCGGCTGTTTGGGAAAGCCTGTTTTTAACTGGTTCCCCCTCAAAGAAACCGAAACCATGGACCGCTTTATGTATCATGCAGACCAGACCATTTTTTCTTCTGTTTTTTACTTAAACCAGTATCGGCTCGATGATGCGATTATTGCCGGTTATCTTTTAGAGGCCAACGATACGATTCATGCGACCGATTCTGCCAATCTGGTTGAACTTGAGAGAAGATACCAGATGATTATCGATGATTTTAACAGCTTCCATCTATACCAACAGAAAAGAGTGAATGTCATCCCCAGCCTGATATTCACTTTACTGGCCTTATTCAGTCTACTGGTCTGGCTCTATAATTGGTTAGCCCGATACCGTTCTTACACATTTGGCGTTTTCTTCTTTGCCGTATACGTCCTACTCGAACAATATGTTTTTCCTGCCAGATTAAGCTTGCCGGCATTTTCCTCCCTGACACTGCCGGGAATCTTATTAAGCCAACTGCTCTTTATTTTACCGATTCTCACCGTATTGGTGCTCGTCTTCACATTAATGGCCGGATATTGGTTTGATATCTCGTATGAAGAGATCTGTTTGGACCTGAATGGGATATTCATCTCCTTCACTATCTGTTTGCTGCTTTTTACAGCCACCTGGGTAAACCGATTTGGTTTCATCCATCTCTTTATGATGCCTCCTCTTGGTGTCCAACAGAACCAATTCCACCATTTCAGCCTGTGGATTCTGATGCCGGCCTTATTGGCTTTTTCTTACGGTTTGTCGTATGGATTGACCCAAATTTTGATGGCATTGGGATCTTCTCGCAGGAAGAATTCATAACTTTCCATTGGAGGTGATGATGAAAAAGATAATGACGCTTTTCGTTATCTTTTTCCTGACACAATCTGGTATTTATTGTTCTCCTGTTAAAGCCGTAGCGGAGTCTCTCTATATCAAAGTCAGCTTCTCCCCGAACAAAGTAGTCACCCCGGATTCCACCCTGACATGGCACGGCAACCCGAACCAGTACTGTATCCTCAGTGTGACCCTGATGAATAAAGACCATCTGGTCCCTTTAGTAGAAGGGTTCGAGCTCTCCCCGAATGTGGATAATGAAGTGGGGATTCCAATTACCTATCCGATCCAGACTGATTTTTCTCTGAGAGTAGAGGCGGCTACCCCAGACTTGAAAAGTACATTCTCGGAAGTATATTCCTTTCAAATACAAGCCAAAAATCGGGACAATTATCGGATTCGGGGAAGAATCCTGCAATGCTCGGATTTATATAAAAAAGGACTCGAAGGTGCTGTGATCGAAACGGTAACCGGCGCTTCTTATGCAAGAACAGAATCGGAAGACGACGGATATTTTTCGCTCGAAGCGTTGCAAAAAGGGCAGTATAAGTTAAAAATCTCACACGATTGCACCTCGAATACCATTGAAAAAATCGTGTGGGTCGATAGCGAAACACCATTTCAGGAAGCTTGTCTGGCTGTTTACGGTTTGCCGGATATCGACTTATGGATGAATAAACCTTCCGGAAGCTCTTTTGAGAAAGAGGAAACCGCTACTGTTTTTATCCGCTCTTCCCTCTCTTGCGTAACCGATCTGTATATCGCAGACCAGCATCAGAAAAAGCTGATTGTCTCCCAATTACACATCCCGGAGGACCAACTGATCCAATACTACTGGAAAATTCCACCGGAACTGCCTCTCGGTAAATATTATCTCTATTTGAAACCCAGGGAGGCCAATTTATGCGGAAAAGCCCAGTACTTATTTGAGATCAGGAGTCATATTCGAACCGGCACCATACAAGGTAAAATCATGGTAGATGGTAAACCGATCCAGGGAGCGGAGGTTTCTCTCCCTCTCCAGTTTAAAGAAACCGTCACTACGAATGCCTTTGGCTTTTACGAGATCCAGGATGTCAAAACGGGACTCCACACGATCCGTGTCCGAAAGACAGGTTTTATCCAGATGGATAAATACGGTGTGGAGGTAAGGAACGGTCTCATCACAGAAGAAGTCAACCTTACCCTGGTGGAAGAGACACCCCTCCTACAAGTGATGCCGGAGAAGATCTTCCTCGCTACCCATGAGAGAAAAGCGGTCAGTTACCCCGTCTCCCTTCAATTGGACCAAGGATACTGCAAAAACCTCTCGCTGGAGTTGATTGGAGCGCCTCCCACTGTCACGCTTTCTACCTACTCTATTCCTTCCCTGCTCCAGGAAAAAAGGATCCTGAACTTATTGGTTTCCGAAGCTACTGAAGCCAATGAGTACCAATTCTCCATCCGGGTGTTTAATGACAATCTTTCGAAAAGTATCGATGTCAGCTTAGTGGTCTCAGGTTTGTCAATCGGCACTTTTCAGGTCATGGCAAGACCGTATAAACAATCAGTTTCCGTAGGAGAAAAAGCTGTTTTTCAGCTGGAACTGAGCAAATACACCAATTTCAGCAAACCCATTACCTTTTCCCCCTTAAATTTGCCTGACTACTGGGAATGCACCTTTGAACCGATGGCTGCCCAGCCTCCGTCGACGGTAATCTGCTCTTTGAATCCCTCCTTAAGCGTAAAACCGGGAATGTATATCATCCGGGTACAAGCCAAAGCCGACAACCATGTGAATATTATCTCCCTCCCGGTTGAGGTGCTGCCTCCGGGAGGAGAGCTGTTAATATACCCTGTCTCAGGCTGGCAGCCGATTCTCGAGCCAGCAAGCCATTGGGAGCTTCCCCTGGTCTTCTCCTCCACGAAAGGCGTCACCGAAAATGTCCGGATTAATGTAGATTTTGGTCCCAGCTGGATGAAAATCTCCAACCGGGAGATCGGCTCCCTGGATCATCAGGCAAAATCATCCTCCCTGGTGTTCAATCCGGATGCTGAAGTTGGGACGGGAGGGTATGACTACGCCATCAGCTTCACGTACGGTTCCCGGAATGAAGGATATCAGAAGCTCTCGGGCAGAATCTACGTTCTGAAGACCGATCCAGCCTCTCCTACCAATCTACGGGCAAAATTAATCGAGGAAGAGAACACCATACAACTCACTTGGGGACCTCCCGCGAAGAATGCGTTGGATGTAATCGGATATAACGTCTATAAGAGTTTGCACTACCCGAATATAGAATCCACCTACCCGATGAATTCTTCCCTGATCAAGGAAAGAACCTTACCTGATCTGGATTTTAAAGCCGGAAAAACGTACTGGTATATCGTCAAAGCAGTCTACTCTGACGGGACTATCAGCCAAAAATCCAACACAGCCGAGATGACGGTTTACCCTTATGAAACGGTTAAAACTACATTCACACTCTCCAAAGGCGAAAACGGTACTTATTTCATCGGGGATACCCTTCCGGTTCATTTTCTTTCCACCGTACCGGGTACGGTCTCCTTCACCCTGCTGACCCCTCATCTGCGGATCCTGTTGTTCCGATCCAGGATAGAGGCGATGCAGACAGAGTTCTTTAATCCTGTGGTGCCGTGGTGTGAAAAGAATGCTCAGCTAGAAACCACTTTCTTGAGCGATAAAGGAACTAAGCAAGTTACTCTCTCCGCTTTGCAGATCCGCGAATCCACTCCTGGCAAAGAGAGCCTGAGCGGTAGTATATGGAATTCCTTATATGACCTGCCATTAGCGGAAGCCAACATTGAAGTATGGGAGGGTCCTACCTCCGGTAAAGCAGTCAGCGATGAGTTTGGCAAATTCACTCTGAACAACCTTTCCAAAGGAAACTATCGTTTCCTGATCGCCCAGGATCAGCATAAACTGGTTACCGATGAGGTTCAGATCCCCTTAAAATCAGGCAATGAGTTTGTTTGGGATTGTGCCTGGGAATCCGACTCCTCATTTCTGTTCTGGGTGGACTCCAAAGAGTCCAAAACCATCTCAGCGGATACCCCGACCCCCCTGTATTTTAAGAGCCAGGTTAGCCAGGATGTCTCCTTGTCGGTGACCAGCGAAGGCATAACCAAGACCCTGATCACGCAGCTGCATCTGGAAAAAGACCGTACCCAGGTAGCGAAGGTAAGATTACCTGAGGATTTGCCTGCCGGATCAGTGTCCATTCAAGCATTGAGCTTAACCAACCAAACCTCTGAGACAATCACCCTGGAAGCGCGACGGAATGACCCGGAAGGTTCTGTCTATTGGCCGGTCAGGGACCCCTTTGGCAATCCTCTGACTGATTGCTTTGTCAATGATACGCACACCAATGAATGGGGCTATTTTTATTTACCCGCCCTTCCATCAGAGCTGACCATTACAAAATACGGCTTTGAACCGTTGACTTTACAAACAAATCCGGAAAAGACACCCGACATTCGATTATCTTACCTGCGTAAAGAGAGTCTCCCGATGGAACAAGAAATCTTGGTGTCGAAAGATTTTACGGAAATACTTTTCCATTTTCAGGAACAGGAAGGCTTGAGCGAACCATTCTCCCTATCACTTTTTTCATCTGAAAAAGACGAGGAGGGAAAGGAAACACCCCTCTTTACCATGGACTCAATCCTTTTGTTCCCACAGTACCGATACCAGTTTGTCTTTTCTATGCTGGATTACCAAACTATCTCTGAGACAAGCCGTATTGAAATCGCGACTGCTTCAGGTCAAAAAACAATTCTTCCCGTCAAACAGGGCAATGAGGAGCTCCTCTCCCTGGAAACGGACCCGGAATTTTTATTCGTCACCCCCCACCAACCGCTTTCCTTTGAGATGGATTTATTCACCCAGGGATCCTTCAGGAAACCTTTACAGCTGACTATCGAGAATGAGGATCCGGATATCGAGATGAGACTCTCTTCGCAAATCACTCATCCCGGCACGATTATAAAAGGTTCTTTCTTGATGAGCCAACCAAAACCGACCCGAACGATCCTGATTCGAATCGGGATATGGCTGGAAGGACGATTGGTTGGCCAAGCTGTGCTGTGCTTTATACCCTCTTCGGAGGCGCCCGCTGAACCGGTGGAAAAACAGTGGTCTACTACCTTATACAAAGGAACTCAGGCTGTCTTTAACTTATTTTTTTCTCATGCCGGAAAGCCATTGAATGTTGTCATACCGGCTTCATTGCCTGTTTCCTATCAGATCAGCGAGAACCTGCTTCAGTTTCAGGCAGCACCGACAGAAGCAGGATCGTGGAAAGAAACTGTTCTGATCACGATGCAGGATAACTCACAGATTCAGTTTCCGATTGAAGTCGAAGCCATTGAGAGAGATCCATGGCTGATTCCCTCCCTGACCGCTGTAAACCAGAAAAACGGGATCGAATTATCCATTCAAAATTTACCGGAAAATGCTCAATACAAGATAAGCCGGATTAAACAGCTACCGGGAAATCCATTTCTTGAGACAGGTTGGCTGAAAGAACAGACCTATTCTGACACAACAGTGAAAAACCAAACCGTCTATACGTACCGTGTATTTGCCTTTAACGGTAGGTTAGAATCGGATTGGTCGAATTCCGTCACCAAATTCCGGAATCCGCTTTCTCTCTCTGTCAACCTCCAGGATAACCTGGTCATAAATAAAAAATCTATCGAAGTGACCGGCTCTACCAATGGGACTTTCCTGTTTATCAACGAACGATCAGTTCGGCTGGATACCCGAGGAGGATTCAGGGAGACAATTCTGCTTTCTGAAGGGCAGAATGTGATCCTGTTCCTGGTTAAGGACGACTTCGGCAACCAATTGAAAGAGACGAGAACCGTTACGGTTGACACTCATCCCCCCATCCTCTCGCTAATACAGCCCAATCTGCAGACAATGGAAACCACCCTGAGTCAGTTTGCGATTCAGATTCACACCGACGAAGCTTGTATTTTGGTGATTAACCAGCAGACCATCTCGGCAGATTACCTGACAGACTGGAAACATCTCCTCAATGTAGCCATGGGGAAACAGACTTTCCGGTTGGTTGCCATAGACAAAGCCAACAACCAATCGTATCTTGACCTTGTCGTCACCCGGTACAAAATGATCTTGTATATCGAACTGGCGATTGACAGGGCATTAGCGATCGTAAACAACCAATCAGTGGTGCTGGAGGCCCCTCCCGTCATCATGAACGGAAGAACGATGGTACCACTGCGGTTTATCGGGGAAGCCTTTGGCGCCAAGGTGGACTGGGAAGCTTCAAAAAAAGAGATCAACCTCCTGTTGGACACAATTCAACTCACTTTACGAATCGGGCAAAAGACAGCCTATAAAAATAAACAACCCCTCCCGCTGGAGGCCCCTCCCGTCATCATGAACGGAAGAACGATGGTACCACTGCGGTTTATCGGGGAAGCCTTTGGCGCCAAGGTGGACTGGGAAGCGAAAACAAAAGAAATTAAGATTACTTTAAAGAGGTAGGAAAAAAGATGTTTTATAAAGTTGCCAAAGATGGTTTAAACGGAGATTCAACCTGGTTCATCAGACTGGAAAAAGGAGAAGAAATTCTCGAATCCTTAACCGGTTTCTGCAAGAAGTTTAACCACTATACAGGGGCAACCGGCACGATCACAGGCATCGGAGCGGTTAGTTATGCAGAAATAGGCTGGTTTGACCCGGAGTGCAAAAAGTATGTTACCAACGTGTACCAGGAAAATAGAGAGATTACCTCCCTGATCGGTAACTTATCTTTAAAAGAAAAAGAACCTTTTTTTCATATTCATGTGACCTTATCCAATCGTCAGTTTGAAGTGATAGGCGGACATTTGTACAAAGCGATTATCAGCGCGACAGGAGAACTGGTTTTAAGAACGTTCCGATTATCCGGTACTTCGACGGACTTGAAACGAAAACCAGATCAGGAAACCGGATTATATTTATGGGATGAAATGCAAAGATTTGAAGAGATTGGGTAAATATTAATTCATAAGGCTTTTACTTTTTAAGGAGTGCTCAGATGGAGAAATACCACAGGTTGTTTACTTCGGAATCGGTAACAGAAGGTCATCCTGATAAGGTTTGTGACCAAATTTCCGATGCTATATTGGACGCCATACTGGAAAAGGACCCGCAAGCCCATGTGGCCTGCGAAGCCACGGTTACCACAGGCTTAGTGACGATTATGGGGGAGATCAAGACCAATTGCTATGTAGACGTCGCTAACATTGCCCGCTCTACTATCCAGGAGATCGGATACCAAAACCGCCGAACCGGATTCGACGGGCTGACCTGCGGAGTGATCAACACCATTAAAGAACAATCCTGTGATATCGACCGTGGAGTGGAGAACTCATGGGAATGCCGTCAGAAAATCACATGCGATCTATTAGATACGTTAGGCGCTGGGGATCAGGGCATGATGTTTGGATTTGCTTGTCGGGAAACAGAAGAATTGATGCCCCTGCCTATCTCGCTTGCCCATCAATTAGCCAAAAAACTTACCGAAGTCAGAAAAAACAATACGCTACCGTATTTGCTTCCTGACGGAAAAACTCAAGTTACCGTAGAATACGATGGGAATACCCCTGTCCGAGTCGATACGATTGTCATCTCTGCCCAGCATGATGAAGGCGTAGAGATGAACCAACTCTCTGAAGATATCAAAAAATGGGTGATCCAGCCTGTAATCCCCTCTACGATGCTGGATCAACAAACGAAATACTACATCAATCCATCGGGTCATTTTGTCATTGGCGGTCCGGAAGCCGATTCGGGACTCACCGGCAGAAAGATCATAGTCGACACATATGGTGGTTATTCACGCCATGGCGGAGGTTCATTCTCCGGTAAAGACCCTACAAAAGTGGACAGAACAGCTACCTATGCGGCACGGTATGTGGCTAAAAATGTGGTGGCCGCAGGGTTAGCGGAACGATGTGAGATCCAGGTTGCTTATGCAATTGGGGTGGCGCGTCCGGTATCCGTTTTCATTGATACTTTTGGAACAGGCATTCTTCCCGATGAAGAAATTGCCAAAAAAGTATTGGCCGTTTTTGATTTTCGCCCGGCTGCCATCATTCAACAATTTGATCTTCTTCGACCGATATTCAAACAAACTGCCGCATACGGTCATTTTGGTAGAAAAGATCTGGATTTACCCTGGGAAAAGACCGATTTAGCCGATAAACTGAAATCAGCCTGAGAGGAGAAATGAAATGACACGCGAAGAAGCCGTTATATTGTTAAAACAGCACATTCAGAAAGAGAATTTGTTGAAACATATGTATGCAACAGAGGCCTGTATGAAATCACTCGCAGAAAAACTGGGTGAAGATGGAGCAGCGTGGTCCCTGGCAGGTTTATTGCATGATGTGGATTACGAATTGACGAGTGAAAATCCTTCTCAACATGGGGTAGAAGCTCAATCTTTGCTGAAACCGTTGGCTCTCGCCCCCGAAATCTTGGATGCCATTGCCTGCCACGCCGGTTACCGAGAACGAACCACAAACATGGCCAAAGGATTGTATGCCGTGGATCCGCTGACCGGTCTGATTATCGCTTCCGCTTTGATGACTCCTGAAAAGTCCTTGCTTGCGGTCCGAACGGAGACGGTCTTAAAACGGTTTAAAGAAAAACGCTTTGCAGCCGGAGCCAATCGTGAACAGATCAAGATGTGCTCCCAGCTGGGATTGTCGCTGGAAGACTTCTGCCAGGTGTGCCTCGCTGCGATGCAGTCAATTCATGAAACGCTGGGGTTATAAGCATGTCTATTTTTCAGAATCTCACCAACCCAGATTACTGGATCAGTCTGATATGGACAATTCCTGCTTTGCTTATCTCCCTTACGGTTCATGAATATGCGCATGCGTTGGTTGCGGTCAAACAGGGGGACCCTACCCCGGAACGGTATGGAAGACTCTCGCTGAATCCACTGGATCACCTGGATCCGCTGGGCACTCTCATGTTATTATTATTCCGGTTTGGATGGGCAAAACCGGTCCCGATCAATCCGATGAATTTCAGACACACCAAAAGTGGGATCGTGTGGACATCACTGGCTGGTCCCTTATCGAATATCCTGCTGATGTTGATATCCGTCGTGATTTATGTCGTATTATTCCGACTAAAATGGATGAATGATGGCTTAGACACCTTTTTCAGCACCATGATTTTTATTAACCTGGCCTTGGCGCTCTTTAATTTGCTACCGATTCCTCCCCTGGACGGATCAAGGTTAATCACGGTGTTGATTCCTCCGAAATATAGTTATATCAATGCATTTTTGGAACGGTATGGATTTCTGATCCTGATCGGTTCCCTTCTGCTGTTTAATTGGCCTGCCATGATCATAGTACCAGTTATTAACCAGCTGTTCAGCTGGTTTAACCTGCTTCTTTAACATGTTTTATTGGTTTATCTGGGGTTTAGCCCGGTTCTTCTTTTTTCTCCGCGCCAGGTTAGTGGTTACCGGTCAAGATAAAATTCCTCAAACCGGTCCCGTTATTTTGGTCGCCAACCATATCTCCGGATTTGACCCGATTGTCGTTGGTCTGTCTGTCTCAAAAAGACGCCTTCGCTTCATGGCGAAAGCTGAATTGTTCCGCTTTTTTCTTTTCAATTGGTTCTTACGGAGGATGGGGGCATATCCGGTAAAAAGAGAGGAGGTCTCTAAAGAATTCCTGAAAAAAATACTATCGATTCTCCGCACAAACCAAGCGCTTTTGATTTTTGGGGAAGGAACCCGTAATCGATCCTCTGAGCCTTTGCTACCCTTGAAAATGGGATTTGCTTACCTTGCTGAAATGGCACCCGCTGCGGTAGTTCCCGTATTCATCTCCGGTTCGAAATCCATCACCTCCAAACAATTTAGACCAACGGTGTACGTTCAGTATGGTGACCTGATTCCGGCAGGACCAAAACAGACAGTATACCATGCCGTGGAGACAGCCTTGCTCCAGTTCGCTTACCCGAAGGAATGAACCAAAATAAATAAATCAGGTATACTATTTCATTAATGGAAAAAAAAGCATTGTTATTTGAAAGAGATATCAAGTTATTTATCGACCTGTTTCCGGACTTTATCCGGGAGAAGTTGATTGAATATGGTCATGAAGACGATCTGCTCGAAGTTGTGCTGGACTTGGGCAGAAAAGTAGAAGCCAGGTACACCCATGAGACGATCGAGATCTCCGATATGGTCGTCCAATCGGAGCATATCCTGGCGATCACCCAACAACTTCCGCTGTTTGACCGGGATAACCGTGCTGGTATTGAGGGAACCTTACACCGTATCTCAGCGATTCGTAGTCGCAGAGGAGAGATTATCGGACTTACCTGCCGCGTTGGCAGAGCAGTCATGGGAATGATCGATCTGGTGAAGGATTTGTTTGAAAGCGGAAAAAATATTCTGCTACTGGGGAAACCGGGAATTGGTAAAACGACTCTCCTGCGGGAATCTGCCAGGGTTCTGAGCACAGAATTCAAAAAAAGAGTCGTCATCGTGGACACTTCCAATGAAATCGCCGGAGAGGGAAACCTGCCTCATCCGGCGGTGGGATTATCCAGAAGAATGCAGGTCCCATTTGAAAAAGCCCAATACCAGGTTATGATCGAAGCAGTCGAGAACCACATGCCCGAAGTCATCATTATTGACGAGATCGGCACCCAGGAAGAAGCTGCAGCCAGCAGAACGATTGCCGAGAGAGGCGTCCAGCTGATTGGTACCGCACATGGCAACACACTCGAGAATGTGTTGTTTAATCCAACCATCTCTGATTTGTTAGGCGGGATTACCTCAGTCATCCTAAGCGATGAAGAGTCCATTCGCCGTGGTACCCAGAAAACCGTTCTGGAGAGAACTGCTGCTCCCACCTTTGATATCCTGATCGAAATTCACACCCGTGATGAATACGCCGTGTACAAAGACGTTGCCAAAACAGTGGACCGGTATCTGCGCAGTCATCCCGTATATCCTGAAATACGTCGGAAAGGGGAGAATGGAAAACCTTCCATCCTGGATTCCAAAGAAATGGCTACCTCCCAGGAGGGAACCATGATTCCGAAACCATTGCAGAACGAGGAAGGGGAGGCTAACTCTTGGTCTTCCATTCAGAGCAAGATATTAATCAAATTATACCCGTTTGGTGTCAGCAGCACTTATTTAAGCAGATCCCTTCATGAGAGCAAAAACACGATCGAGATTGTGAAGAACCTGCAGGATGCGACCATTGTACTGACGACAGAGAGTTACCGAAAACGAAATTCTTCTGCACTCCATGTGGCTGAAAGTATGAATATACCAATCTACTCGATCCCCGAAAACACTCTGGCAGAGGTAAGGAAGTTTATCAGCCAGCTGGATAAGCAACCGGCGAAAAACCATGACCATCAAATTCAAGACCTGGAGAAGTTTATAGAACAGGTATTCTTTACGAAATTACCTGTCAACTTACCTCCTGCCGATATCAAGATACGAAAGCTGGAGCATCAGTTAGCCTTACGTTATGGATTAAAATCCGAGAGTTTCGGCGAAGAACCGAGACGCTTTGTTGTAGTATATCCACCGAATTTTATGGAGGAAAAAAATGCCTAAACTAATCAAACTTTCCCTTCTCTGGACTTGCCTTCTCACTCTACTGATTGTTCCGACGGGCTGTAAAACCGGCTGTTCCCGGATAAATAACACGGGAAGCGCGATTCTGGTCGGAATTGTAACAGACGTAGATTTGCAGGTACCGGTAGGAAAGGTCTCCATCCAAATAGAGAATAGTGCCACCAACCGAATCTATAAATCGACTACCGATAACCAGGGGCGGTATAAAATTACTTTCGAACCGGGATATTACACTCTGAAAGCCAAGAAAAACGGTTATACCTCCTATGAAAAATCCATCATTATCAGCAAAGGTTCTCAACAGGAAGATTTTTATATCTCAAAACTCAAGGAAAAACCTTGCACGTTAGAGGGTACTGTCGTAGATGAAGCAACCGGAAAACCGATCGGAAATGTTACGATCCAGGTCGGCATGAACATTATCCGGACGGATGCAAAAGGATATTACAAATTAGAATCACTCCTGGAGGGAGAGTATGGAATTTGGGTGACCGTTCCGGGATACGATGCCCTGAATAAGACAATCACGCTCACTCGCGGGATCAATGTCGCTAAATTTTCCCTAAAAAAAATGACAGGCGATACTCCTGTAAGGGAACCTGAAAAAAAACGTAATCAGGAATTTGCCGTAGACCCTACTTTCCTTGACGATTATATCTGTGACAGCGTTAGAACGGTTCAGCCAAATAAAGGTACCCGTACCTATCACATTATCTCCCAGGATAGATATAATAAGCATGTAAAATTCGATGAAGGCCAAAACCATGGCGAGATGATACAGAACAATGCAGGGGTTTTTGTTAATTTAGGCAATGGCTGGAAAGAGATAAATGAATTGGATATCCCCTCTGAAGCAGACGATGTCATCAAATTTGACATAGTAACTATCCTGAGCGGATTTAATTTTCAAGACGATGATCTGACGATCACTTACAAGGGAACAGAGACGATGAATGGGTACCAGGCCAAGAAATATACCATGGTTTCCAAACCAAGTGCCCCTGCCCAGAAAAAATGCAACTTGGAGATCTGGATGATTGATAAACACGAACGGCTAGACATCAACCACGCTATCACACGTGTTCGTGGAAGAACTATGCCGGAAGCACCGGATTTTCAAATATGGGCTGATGTCGATATCAATTTCAAGAAAATCGGCACGGGTAATAAGATTATGGTACCGACACTCCCAAAATAACATAACATAGCGTTTTTAAATGGGATATTCCAGAGTGGAGTCCAAGACGTCATAGATTTTTATGACCCCTGTGATTTTCTTCTCGTTGTCTACTACCGGGAGTGCCAATAGGTGATATCGGCTCATCAGATTGGCCACATCCACCTTTGGGGTTTGTACGGTTAAAGCAACCAGATTTTTCTTCATCAATGTTTCCAGGGGAGTGTCCGGATCTGACATGATGACAGATCGTATGGACACTACACCAATAAACTCCTGCCGGCCGTTTTCAATATAGATATAGAATACACTTTCAGGTGAAAGAGGATGGGTACGCAGGTAACTTAAGCACTCAGAACAAGTACTCTTTGAAGAAAAGGAAAAAAACTCTGTATCCATCCATGCCCCAGCTGAACCGGGATCATAACCAAGCTGTGTCCTGATTTTATTTTGAAGAGGATTCGGGATCAGCTGAACCAGCTTTTCAGGATCTTTATACTCTCTTAAAATCGCGGAAGCATGATTGCTCGGCAGTAAACTTAATAACTCTGAAATCTTCCCGGAGGAAAGCTTGTCGAGAATCGGGTGCTGAAAATGAGCTTCCAGTTCTTTCATCGTATTGGCTGCCAGCATTGGATGCAATCCATTGATTAGCTGCACTTGGTTATGGAAAGGTAACATTCTCAGCATATCCGCGATGTCTGCAGGATAAAACCAATCCATTTTATCATAATTCGAGAGACAAGCGCTCTCAAAAAATGGTTGGTATTGATCCCATGTTAAAAAATCGATAGGTCGTTTCCCTATTCTGTGACCGGTAAAATATGACATCAATCCTTTCCAGCCAAAAAAAAGCTTATGCAAACGAAGCTGGTTCTGTTCTTGTTTTAGCTCATAATTCACGACCCTGACAGGTCTTTGATGTTTCAGGTTTAAACCGATTCTCCAGAGTAGCTGCTTTTTGATAGAAAAAGCTCCGGTAGGCAAGGATTCCCAAGGGGTTGCGCATGGAAAATGAACCGGAAGCTGTGTCCAGTCAATATTTTCTGTACTGATCCACCGTTTTTCCCCTTTAATTCTGGTCAGAACACCTATCACATAAGGAGTTCCCGAATCATTCATCAAAGCGAAATCATAAATCGGGTAATGAGACTGATCGACCGTGTTGAACATACTTAACAAATTTCTTTGCATACTGGAATTGTAACGACTTTTTTGAATTCACAAAATGAATTCAGTGTTAGTGTTTTATGTTATAATTTCCTTATCCAAAATCAGGAGGACATAATGGATTTAGCAGCGTTATATTCGATCAGCTATGGTCTCTATATCGTGTCTTCAAGTTACCAAAACCAGATGAATGGTCAGATTGCCAATACTATTTTCCAGATTACCGCTGATCCGGCTACCATTGGCATCAGCATCAATCAGCAGAACCTTACGCACATGATGATCTCACAGAGCCGGAAATTTACCATTTCTGTCTTGGAACAGGAAACCCCCATGACTTTGATTGGTCAATTTGGTTTTAAATCAGGAAGAGAGATCAATAAATTTGAAGGCATTCAATATACCTTGGGAGAGAATGGGATGCCGGTTGTAACAGACCATGCTGTCGCCACATTTGAACTAGATATGATTACCCATCTGCCTATCCATACACACACCCTTTTTGTCGGTAAGATTACCAATGCAATAGTGCTATCCAAGAAAGAACCGATGACTTATGCTTATTATCATATGGTAAAAAAAGGACTCACCCCAAAGAACGCAGCAACATATCAGAAAACACCTGAAAATACACAGGAAAAAACAACAGGAGGAGATAAAATGAGTAAATACCGTTGTCTTGTTTGTGGTTATGAATATGATCCGGCTGTCGGTGATATCGATGGCGGCATCCAACCAGGCACTGCTTTCGAAGATATTCCTGATTCCTGGGTATGCCCCATTTGCGGAGCTTCAAAAGACCAGTTTGAGAAAATAGCGTAAATAATCCATTTTCCAAGGAGTATGTCATGAGTTTCAGCCGTTGTATTGGTTCTTCTGTCTATGCGGTAGGGGCATTGGACTGGAGCCGAAGACTATTTGATGAATTGATACCCCTGCCGGATGGAACTAGTTACAACGCCTACTTGATTCAAGGAAGCGAGAAAACTGTACTCATAGATTCGGTCGATCCCGCCTGTTACCATCAGCTGAAGACCAATCTTCAAGCCTTGTCAATAGAGAGGATTGATTACATTATCTCTCAACATGCAGAGCAAGACCATTCCGGGTCGATACCTTTTCTGCTTCAGGCATTTCCTATGGCAAAAGTCGTTACCAATCCAAAGTGCAAAGACCTGCTGATGGCTTTTCATCACCTGCCTGAGTCAGTATTTATCACGATCCAGACGAATGAGACACTCTCGCTGGGAAACAAAACCCTGCAGTTTTTTTTCACTCCCTGGGTACATTGGCCGGATACGATGTGCACTTACTTGCAGGAAGACCACATCTTATTCACCTGTGATCTGTTCGGATCTCACATTGCAAGCAGTGAATTATTCTCTAATGATCCTTGTAAGCTATTGTCCGCAGGCAGAAGGTATTATGCAGAGATTATGATGCCGTTTCGTTCCGTCATCGCTAGCAACCTGAATCAACTTTCCTCCTTGCCTTTTGATATTATCGCCCCCTCACACGGACCCGTGCAGTCGGATAAGTCAGTTCTTTGGAATGCTTATCTGGAGTGGATTTCTGATAAAGTGCACAACAAAGTGGTCTTGCCATATGTTTCGATGCATGAAAGCACAAAACTCATGGTGGATCACCTTGTGAACCGATTAGTGCAGAAAAACGTGGCGGTAGATGTGTTTGATTTACCAAAAACAGATGTCGGAGAATTAGCTTCTTCCGTCGTAGATGCCGCTACCGTTATTCTGGGGGCACCTTTTATGCTGGCGGGAGCTCATCCGGTAGCAGCTTATGCAGCGTATCTTGTGAATGCGCTCCGACCGAAGATCAAATGGTTTGGTATCATTGGTTCTTTCGGATGGGGTGGTAAAATGACAGACCAGATCACAAGTCTGCTGGGGAATATGAAATCAGTCGAGATCCTCGAACCTGTGCTGGAAAAAGGCGCTCCAACCCATTCAACTTTTCAGAACTTGGATGCTTTAGCCGAGACGATTGCCACTTATCACTCCCAAAACACAGTAAGCCTTTAGTTTTTTTATCCTTCTCCGTTTTCTTTAGTTTCTGTTCAAAGAGTTTGAGTTGTTTATCGCATTCGCTGTACCCCCCAGAAAAAATAAATTGGGACAGTCCCAATTTATTTTTTCTGGGGGGGGGGGGGTAAGGGGTTGATCTACCATTCTACCCAGGGAATATACCCTTCTTCAATATCCAAACCAATCCCAACGGACATTCTTCTCGCGTATTGCGTGGATTCCTGTTTCCAGCTGGTATTATTTTTAATCAGATCCGGTCTGGTATACGTATCTTCCCCGCCGATATCGATAAACAAACCGACATCCGGGAACGTATTTCGCCAGGTATTCATCGTGGGAGGGACAACGTGGTTGGCATATCCGACGCTCTGCTTCCCTCTTCCCGGCTCATCCAACACATCATACACATCGTCTCCGCCAATGTTCACTAATATTCCCATTCCATTCGCAGTGGAGGAGCCTAACAAGATACCACCGGATGTCTTGGTTTTTTTACCATCCTTGTCTGTCACTTCATAATTGCATAGAAATTTGTCGTTCCCGCCTTTATCAACATGCCAGGAGATGGAAACATCATGAGCGCCTCCGGCAGAGATCGCTTGTCTGGCATAATAGATATCGTCTCCGGCTTCATCGAGCAATTCAGTGATGCCCATATGCGCCGTACCGCTCTGTACAAAGAAATAAGCATCGTATACATCATTGCCCTCTTTGTCGTAAAGAATACCGGTGGCAAACCAGTATCCGGAGGCTTGGGCATAAATGCCGGCGACATATTTGTCATCTCCCTTGAGATCCACCAACACACCCATTCCACCTCCCATCGAGTGGCCATCATACAAGTCAGCTCTGCGGCCAAAGCCTACGCCCTGGCAAAGAGAATAATTGATATTGTCATTGTGACCCAACACCCCGGGGGTCAATAACTCCGTTGGCTCAGCGGTGTATTGGTCGTCACCCTCGGTATCGAGCAGTAAGCCGTACCCGCCTGTATAGCCATAAGCCTGTGAAGCGTAAAAAGCGTAATAGGTATCATTGCCTCCAACGTTGACGAGATTGGCCACCCCAAACTGACCTGCGCCTTGAGAAAACACACGCGCTTTAAAGGTATCATCGCCAGCATTGTCCCAAAGTAAACCGACACCAAAAGTGGCAGCACCTTGTGCGTTATCCCACGCTTCGTACACATCGTTTCCCTGTTCATCAATCAGGATGCCCACGCCTAATACACCTGTTCCCTGAGCACATTTATCCCTTTTATCAGCGCTATAATGATCATTGCCGTCGAAATCGATGACAACCGATACAGGCTTGTTAAGAGAAGAATTAGCCGCTGTGGCACCAATGAAATTGTCATCGCCCAGGCAATCGACGATCAAGCAGTAATCGTCTCCAATGTACTCATTTTTCTCTGATCCTCCTTGGAAAGCGATTCTTCCCAACGGGGTATAGATGTCAAACTGGTACCCTTTTGTGTCAAATTTCTCGTCTCGGATCTTTTTTTCGATCTTGAAAATGGAATAAATCAAAGGTACCGTTCCGTTATACAGGTCTAAATAATCAAAAGTCGGACCGGTATCCCACATAAAAGCATCCAGGTCTTTCGTCTCTTCGACAGAGATAGACATCTGAATCGCCTTATCATATACATCCGCCCATTTCTCTTTGGGGATGTTACGCATCGCGCGGTTTCGATACCGCCACAAAATCACCGCAGAATAAAGATAATCCGCGAATGGCATCTGGAGCTCTGCCGGCATCGATCCGACTGCTGTCCTGACTGCTTCCGCCTGAGGTTCATAAAAGTCGTACCCCATCGCAGCGTAGACAAATTTCACGCCGTCTAAAATCGGCTCTTCTTTATCGATCGGATACGGCATCAGTTTTAGTTCAGGCATAGCGGTCGCTGTATACCCGGTTCGAGACATGCCCCCTAAAAACTGCTGGAAGAGTCCTGTATTGGAAAACTCAGCGGATTTCACATGATAGCTATCGGCAATCCCGTTGACCGTCCCTTTGACATTCTTGGGAATCTCGAAAGGGTGACTCCACCAACGATGAAACCACGGAAATGTCATTTTAGCATTCGTCGCGATGAGTGAAGACAGAATTTCAGGGTCGTATTTGATCTCGTTGAGGTCATATCCGTACTCTTCCAAAACGGTTTGAATCGTGTCGGGTTTTTCCTCTGCTTTACTCTCAAACGATCCCCCTATTGTGGAGAAAATGCAAAGAATACATAACCACACCATCACTTTTTTCATACAAAAATGCCTCCTATTTTTTCTTTTGTTGCTGTTTTTGCCATGCCTGAATAAGCTTTTGAACCAACCAGTAAAAAAACCAGATCAATAAACCGATCGGTAAACAATACACGATGAGGATCACCAAAAAATACTGGATGAACTTGATAATGCCGGATAAGACCACAATGATGTTGTTTTTCAATAATTTCCACAGCTCTGATCCTGTCAGAAAATCCCAGGAAGGATTTTTGGAGGTCGCTTGAGCAGCCGGGTACTGCCGGATATTAATATCGATCGTGGACAAAGCGACCTGCTGATCCCAGAGATTGAGTTGTCCTTTGTACACCTCAATCATCTCCTGTACTTCGTCAATTTGTTGCTGAACTGCCAAAATATCCTCGATTTTCATCGCCTTGCTCAGCAACAGCTTATATTGAACCAGCTGATCTTGTTTGTTCTTCAGACGGGCAGCGGTATCGTAATACTCTTTGGTAATTTCATTGGTGAAAACTGACTCTTTTTTGATTTTTCCCTGCTGTTTTACAAAAGCCATGAATCCGGACCATTCCTGAACAGGTATCTTGATCTGAAGATATACAGTCACTACCTCGTGCACATCTTCTTTTCTGGCATTCGCGATGTACCCTTTTTTCGATACTATGTATTGTTCGATAGAAGAGCTGGTTTTTTCCGGATCTTCCACCTCCATGTCTACAGTACCGTTTTGAATGATCTTTCTGACATCGACCTCTTGTATAACAGGAGAGGGGATTCCAGCTGGTTTCGATGCTTCTTCAGCAACCATACTTAATCCGGATGAATACTGCCCCTCATCCATATCTTTCGAAGCGTTTTGACTGGGAGTCTGGATACTCTTACTGCATGAAAGCTGAAAAATGATAAAACCACACAATAAAAACCAAATCCATCTTTTCATGGGTTGCCCTCCAAAGATAAGTTCCTGCTTGCCACTATAGAGGTTTTCTTAACTTTTTCAATGAATGAGATCGTATTTTTTCTCCTTTGTTTTATGATAGTACACAATGAAAGCAAACAAAGCCGCCAGGCATGAAGAGGCGATCAAAATATAATTGCCTTGTAAAAAACCTGTTTTGGTATAAAGGTCTCCCGTTTTTGAGAAATCAAGAATTCTACCGTATATGTTTTGAATGAGAGCGGTAAAAATAAATCCACTACCGTTGACAATCGACATGCCGATACCACTATACCGGTGACCAGAAATCTCTTTTCCCAGAGAAAATGTCAGGGAAAAACCCGCACTGGCAAATCCTACCAGCAGCATCCAGACGGCAAACACCCATGTAGAGGCGAGTGAATGGATGAACAGAAACGATACCCACAATAATGAGGCTGGAATTAAAAAAGAGATCAGTACCTGTTCTTTTTTAAAGCGATCTCCCAGTTTTCCACTGATTAATGCACCGCTCATAATACCAACCGAGATAAACATAACAACCAATCCCGCATTCGATTTGGAAATATTCAGGAATGTCTGAACCATCCTGGCACCCCAGGCTGCTTGCAGGGTAAGAACGGAGGCGAGAGAGAAAGAATAGATAGCCGTGGGAAGAATAATGGCCGGTTTTGAAATCGTTATGGAAAGTCCATGCAAAGTATCTTGAAAGGTGAGAGGTTTTGATTGAAAATGATTCGGAAATCCGCAGTCGGAAGGTTTATCCTTGATAAAAAACCAAGCAAAAATAGCCACCAGAAAGGTAAAGACAGAGACGATCATGAAAGAAATTCTCCAGCTTGTGATTTGCACCAACCACGAAAGTGGATAACTGGATAACAATGCGCCAAAATTACCGACAAAAAGGGTGATACCGGACAAGGTGGCAAATTCAGAAGGCATAAACCATTCTGCGCTTAATTTCAGGCAATTTAAAAAAATAGGAGCGATACCGATACTGGAAAGTACCCGTCCAAAAAACAACCAGGCATAACTGGGAGCCCAAGCCATGATCATAGCACCAATCGCAGCCAAGAAAAGACCGAAATACGTCGTCTTCCTGGCGCCTACGTAATCCACCAAAACTCCTACCGGGATTTGCAGTAAAGCGTACAAGTACAGATACACACCCGATAAAGAAGAGAATTGAGTCGCAGAAAGTTGAAATACTCTTTCTAAATCAGGTTGAAGAACGGTTAATGCGGTACGCTGAAAAAATACCAGCAGGTAAGCCAGTAGTGCGACCGTCATCACAAGCCAGCGACGTTGATTAAAATTCACCTCATTCTCCTTCAAACAAAATAAACTAACCTCTCTATTATCTATGAAAAATGCAAACAAGGTCAAGTGAAATTAGCGTGTTTTCTGTCATCAATCATTGACAATCAGGTGTTGGCTATTAGAATGAGAATAAATCATTGGGAGGAGTGACTTTGGAACGAAAAAAACGTAAAATTCTCCGAAAAATACTGGGTTGGTTTGTCCTGCTGTGTTTGGTCGCAGCGGTTGGGTCTATTTTATTTTTCTCTGTCAGGTGGGTCCTGCTCCTGATTCAGACTCCGTCTGTTTTACAAGAAGATGAAACAAAATATATTTCTCCCCCTTCCGATGAGGAGATCTTGTTCCGCGGCACAGACGGAAGCATTCATTTATTCCATACCGGGACTAAACAAGACCTGCGTTTAACCGAGGGAGCTGACTATGCTCCAAGCTGGGATACAGAAGGAGAAGGCTTCTATTTTCTCCGGAAAATTGATGCAGATACTTTCACCGTGTATTATTATTCTCTTTCCGACCAGATAGAGAAACTACTCTCCACCCAGGAGATTTACACTGCCTACGATCTTCCGGATCCGGATAACACCTGGATTCGCTTCTCTCCAAACGGGAACAAGATCATTCTCTCCTCCATGGAGCTTGGCTTGCAGATGATTGACAGAAAAAAGACCGGTGCGGATTCTTTCCTGAAAAGAAAATCGGTCACCTTGTCGAAAGTGTGGTCTGAATTGGGGATCGTTTCCCGAAATGACCGCTTCTGTTTATTATCGGTGCATAGAAAGAAGAATACCAGCTATATACAAGGCTTGACAAGCAAAATACCCCTGGTCAACCAACTCTATATGGTTCGCACCGACTTCTCAAAAACTGATCTGATCGATCAGTCCGATACCCCCTTTCACGGGTATTCTTTCTCCTTAAACGGGTATACGTTTGCGTATAGCAAGAATCAGCAGATATTTTACGTTGACTCTATCCAATCGATTCAGCCTGGCATTATCGCTTCCGGCACTTTTCCAACCATCAAGCCTACCCAACGATACGCCAACAAAGCGCCTAGATGGGCTGATTTTAATTTGATAAATGCGGCTGTTATACAGAGACTCCCGGCTCCTTTCGATGAGTACTGGTTATTCGCAAACGGCCAATCCCTCGCCACCTACCGGGCAGATAAGCAGTTACTCAGCCTATATAAGGACAGGACAAAATCCCATACCACTGTGTTAGGATATCAATTGGTGGATTGTTTTCTCGAAGATATCAACCAGGACAATAAACCTGACCTTCTATGCAGTTGGCAAAGCCACGAAAAAGCGCTTGGAGCTGAAAGATTATCCCAATTTTCAATTACCCGGCAGGGAATCCTGAAAGAAATATTCCGTTCTGAAAAGAAGCTGAGGAATTCATGGAAATGGGAAGATCTGAACCAAGATGGCAGCCAAGAAGTATTGAACCTATATGTTGATTGGGAAGGGGAAGAGGATTCTATGCTGGAGAACCTGACTTGGATAGATGTTTACCAGGTTAAAGCCGATCGGTGGGTATTAAGCAATCAAATCTTTCCTTCCTTTTACAACCAGCAAGCTGAAAAATACAGGACTTTTTTAACCAACGCTATCAAGAATCCCTCTCTTTATGGAAAACTGATCACTACTCTCGAAGATTGGATCATGGAATCGGAAGAAATAGCAAAGCAATAGGGGTGAAAACGTGAAGATCAAGTCAGTTTTTATTTACCTGGTTATAGGATTTGTCAGTATTGCAAATCTAGTTTTAGCAGCACCGAATCCGATAAAACCAACCGATTTGGTAGCCCTTGCCTTTTATGATCAGATTAACTTACTCTGGACAGATAATGCCCCCGATGAAGAAGGTTTCATCGTCGAGAGAAAATCAGGTATCGATCCCTATTCCGCTATTGTGACACTAGGCAGAGACACTACTTTTTTCCTGGACACGAAACTGGCCCCCCGAAGAACCTACTATTATAGAGTAAAAGCTTACCATGCGGTCTCAGAATCGGATTATTCCAATGAAGCGTTCGCTACAACCGATACGCCTCCCAACCAGGCAGATACCCCTGCTGCTCCCAGTGATCTGGTAGCGAGGGTAATCGATGGGGTATATGTAGAACTGCGCTGGAATGACAATTCTCCCAATGAACAAGGTTTCCGGATTGAAAGAAGAATGCCTGGGCACGAATTCGTTTCGGTTGGTGAGGTGTTAACCGATATCCGTCTCTTTAAAGATGACAAAGTCGATCCAGATAGCAAGTATGTCTACCGAGTCCAGGCTTTTAATTCCAAAGGTCTCTCAGAGTATTCCAATGAAGTATTGGTGGAAACAAAAAAACCTGCCCAGAATCCCGGTGATCCTACTTATGAACCACCGGCAGCACCCAGCAACCTTACAGTAGAGATGAAGAACCGCGTTTTATATTTTACCTGGGTAGACAATTCTGAAGACGAAGAAGGTTTCCGGATCTATCTCTCCATCAATGATTTTGAAAATTATGCGATGCACCGTCAACTGCCGAAAGATTCGGTTCAGTTTGAGGATGGTTCTCTCTATATTCCCGATACCACTTTTTATTTTAAGGTTGTCGCCTTCAACCAGGAAGGAGAATCCGTTCCCTCCAACGAACAAATGATTCGTATTCGCTCACAGGAAGAGATATTGCCTCCGACTGCTCCCACAGATCTGAAAGCGAAAGAAACATATGAAAGCGATGTCGTGCTGGAGTGGAAAGATAATGCCGATAATGAGACAGGTTATAAATTAGAGAGACGCAAGGTGGATGAGAGTAAATTTTCCGTAATACAGGACTTACCCGCCAATTTAACCAATTTCCGAGATGAAAATCTCCAGCCTGGCACGACTTATTTTTACCGTGTATTTGCTTACAACGACTCTGGCAGTTCGGCTTCTTCCAACACACTGGAAGTCATTACAAAAGGAACGGCTGACCCACCACCGGATGAAAAAAAGGACATTGTCATCCAACTCCAGATAGGTTCCCGAACTATGGTGGTGAATGAAAAAGAAAGACTTATAGACGTCACTCCGACTATTTTTCAAGGCAGGACACTGCTCCCGATCCGGCCTGTTGTTGAAGCACTTGGCGGAACGATCGCCTTTGAGACAAATACAAAAATCATCACGATTCATTTTCAAGCCATCACCATTATCATGCAGTTAAATGTCCCCACCGCGAAAGTGAATGGAAAATCGGTGCCGATTGACAGTTCCAATCCGGCAATCAAACCGATGGTGGTTCCTCCCGGGAGAACCTTGATACCATTACGGTTTGTCGCTGAAAATTTGGGGTGTCAGGTAGACTGGATCGCCTCAGAGAAAAAAATCGTCATTACGTATAAACAAAAATAACTGTGGTTGACCGGTACCGGTTAGAACCAGAGAGGTAAGAAAGTATGGGAGCACAAAAAACTATCACCACCCAAGTTATCCAGATCATTCTGATCATTCTGGTGTTTTTTATCACGGTAGTGATCCTGTATTTAATTCGAGATATCTTGATGATCCTATTCCTCGCATTTATTCTATCGCTGTTTATTCGTTCCATCACGGATACCTTTGAGATTCGGTTTAGAATGCCCAGAGGATTGGCACTGGTTTTTGGCATCCTCGGTTTATTGATATTTCTGTTTATGCCGTTGATGGCGATCTCTGTCCCCTTTGTCAACCAATCCCAGAAATTACTGCAGGATCTTCCCTCCCTTATGGAAGGAGCACAAGGTTTATTCAACAAACTACTGGTCCGATTTCCCTCTTTAACTTCTCTGATACCCTTGGAGGATCTGATCGGAAAACTCACAGCCAATGCCGAGAAAATTCTCACCGGTTCTTTTGGCTATATTGCTTCAGCAGCCGGATCCATCGGTAATTTCTTCCTGATGATCGCGTTGGCAGCTTTTTTTGCCGGTAATCCGGGAGAATACCGTGAATTTATCCTGCAGTTTATCCCTTCCAAACAACAGAAGATCTGTCTAAGTACCGTACAGGAAATTGAGATTTCTTTAAAACACTGGCTGGTAGGTACGTTTTTAGCCATTCTTTTTGTCGGTGGATTTATGTCATTATTCTACTGGGTGATTGACCTGGATTATTTTATTATTTTTGGCATCGCTGCCGGTTTTCTGGAGATCATCCCGTATATCGGCCCCATGTTGGGAGCGTTGGCGCCATTGCTGTACGCCTTGATACAATCCCCTGAAAAGGTGATCTGGGTCTTAATTATCTACCTGTTTATCCAGTTTATCGAAGGCTACTTTTTCCTCCCGTTTATCATGAGAAAACAAGTAAATCTTCCCCCTGCTATCTCGATTTTAGCGATTATTGTGTTTGGCAAACTGCTTGGTTTTCTGGGTATCCTCATCGGTATCCCGATGGTAACCACCATTATCATTCTGATTGAGAGGATTTTCTTTCGACCGGAAGATCTGGTGCCAGCCCAGGAGGGTCCTGATCACCTTGAATCATAGGTCCTCTCTGCCTGAAGGGGTTTTTAATCCTCTATTTGATATTTTCGCAGCATTGAGGATACTACTATGATGATATAACTCTATTACATTGGGTATAATGGAAAGAAAAGGATGTAAATATGACAATGATGGATAAGCGAGATTGGTTCTATCCCCGTGCGAAAATAATCGCTACCTTGGGACCTTCCTCGCATACAAAAGAAGCGATAAGCGCCATGGTTCTCGAAGGCGCAACCCTGCTAAGAATTAACCTTTCCCACACCAACCAGGAGGAGATCGCTCATTATGTACAGCTGATTCGGGAAGTTTCCACCGAAGTCAACCTGCCCCTCTCCATCATTGCCGATTTACCCGGACCAAAAATCAGGATTCACGATTTGTCTTTCCCGCTGCAAATTCGAAAAGGGGAGACACTGTATTTTTCCAAATCAGAAACAGCCCCGTATCCAACTGAAAACCAGTTGGTTGTCAAACTCAATTATCCGGATGCGCTCGAGGATGTGAACATAAACGAAGCGATCTATATTGATGACGGTCAGATACAAGTCAGGGTGATTTCTGAGGATACAAATTTTCTTATATGTGAAGCCTTAAACGACGGCACGATCAAACCAAACAAAGGAGTCAATTTCCCCTATTCCAACTTGCACATTTGTTACCCCACCGATGAAGACATTGAGTGGATTCATTTCTTATGCTCCCACCATTTTTGTGATTACCTGGCTCTCTCGTTTGTGAGAACCGTGGGAGATGTAGAGAGAATCAAGGATTTGGCTAGCGCTTATTCGCCCATGGTGGGGATTATAGCCAAAATCGAGAAACACGAAGCTCTCAGAAATTTACCAGCCATTATTCATGCCGCTGATGCTGTCATGGTTGCCAGGGGAGACTTAGGAATAGAGATGCCAATCGAGGACATTCCGCTATTGCAAAAAGATATCATCTCGCAATGTAACTTGATGGGAAAATCCGTGATCACTGCCACCCAGATGCTCGAATCCATGATCACGAGCGTCACTCCAACCAGGGCTGAAGCGGCGGACATCTCCAACGCGATACTGGACGGGTCAGATGCTTTGATGTTATCTGCGGAAACAGCGGTTTCCTCCGATCCTGTGAATGTCATTCATGTCATGAAAAAAATCATCACCAAAACAGAGGTCAAACACTGTAATAAAGTGAGCTGGGGAGGACTAGCCGAAACATTGCAGAGCGAGCCTTCTGAAGCGATCGCCAACGGAGCCGCCAGAATAGCCAGCTTGATACATGCTTCCTGTATTGTATGCTTGACTTCTTCCGGCAGTACAGCAAGAAGAATCGCTAAATTTCGCCCGAACGTACCTATTTATGTTTTTACCAATTCTGACCATGTGTGCAGAATTTGTGAACTTTTCTGGGGCTGCAGAGCCTTTCGCACTTACCTGACTGAGGATGTCCAACAGAGTATCCAACACGTGAAAACCCAATTGATGCAATTATCATTGATTCAACCAATGGATAAAATCGTGTTCACATTAGGGACACCGATGGGGATCGCCGGATCTACCAACCTAATCCAGATTGTAACCGCTTAGGAGGTTGACCATGAAACAACATGCTGCAAAACCTGTTACCGGATGGAAAGCCTGGTTCGCATGGTTCTTTTTGCTGACAGGAGGCGCGATGCTATTTACCCAATGGACCGGTGCAGACGCTTTCTGGCCGTATATCCTTGCAGGTATTCTCTTAATCAGCGGATTGGTTGCTTTAACGGATTATCTGCTGCATGCCACTTACCGATCTCTTTTCATGGGCGTTCTGTTGAGTATGATCTCTCTCTTTATCTGGGTACACTTGTACCTCTATCCCACCATTCCATTCTGGGAGAATGCGTTATGGTTAAGCTTCATGTTCGTTGCCATCGGAGTTTCGTATTTTCTGTTTATCTTGGAAACCGGAGAGAAAGGTTTTGCATGGATCGCTTACCTATGTATCGGGATCAGCCTGGTACAATGGCTGCTGCAAGTACAATGGACACAGGACATGCAATGGATTTCCTACCTGGCAATCAGCCTGATCCTGGTAGGATTTCTCTTGATCGGGTTTAACCGTACCGGTTCGAAAAGAAAATCATCTATTGAGAAAAGTACTAAAATATAGTATGATTAAGATTGTTCAGGCCGAAGTGGCGAAACTGGCAGACGCGGCAGACTCAAAATCTGCAGGAGTTCACACTCCGTGTGGGTTCGATTCCCTCCTTCGGCATGATGATAAAATAATATGAAGAATCTATCGTTCATCGAAAATGACGCTTTCCAGGAATGGAATCGGCTCATTCAAGATTACAAAAACGCAGAATCACAGTTAAAAAGCGTGACTCTCGAGAAACAGATCCTGATACAACAATACATCAAACCTTTTTTCCATTTGCTAGGCTGGAGTGAAAACAAGAAAAACGCTTTGCACCTGACAAGAATAGATCCGCAAGCGACACCCGGAAAACCGAATCCTCCCGATTATCTATTAATCAATAAACACAAACCGTTGTTTTTTATCGATATCAAGAAACCAGCCTTTCCGATTAAAGAACAGAAAGAAAGAGCTTTCCAACTACGTCGGTTTTCTTTCTCAGCTAATTTACCCATCGCCGTCAGCACAGACTTTGAAGAATTTGCTTTGTTTGACTGCAGGATCAAACCTGAATTAAACGATAACTTAGCGTTATCAAGACTCTTTTATTGCGACATTGATAGCCTCTTCTCACCGTGCGAGTTAGTCCCCGGAGTCAGAAATATTGATTTTCTATTTTCTGTGTTTTCATCGACCGCGTTATCAGGCAATCAATTTCATCGTTTTATAGAGGAGATGCCCTCCCCAAGTTATAAGACAAACGTGAATCATGAGCTGGACAAAATGACCGATACTTGGCATTTTACCTTGTTTAAAGAGCTTTCTGCCTTGAACCCGGATTTTTCCAAACATACCCTCTCGGGGCTTACCTCTCATTTCATCTTCACTTTACTCTACTGGCGATTTTTAGAAGATACAAACCAGGAAAAATACGCTACTTTATACCAGGTTTCATTAAGGGAGGATCCCTGGAAATCACTTCAGTCCCTCTGGAAGAAAAAAAACCACTTCTGGCAATCAGATCTTCCGTTGTTACCTTCTCTCCAAATTGGAAAGGAAGCCTTATACTCAATTGTACAGCAGCTTTACTATCCCTCTTCCCCGTTTGAATTTTCGGTCATCCCCCCCCCTAGTTATCTTCAAGTATTCTCTTCCCTCGAAACCTTAACCCAAGAAAAATCTGCCAAAAGCATGGAGCCGGAAAGAAAACTACAGAAGAGAGAGCACACGATGTTTTCTTCCATCGTAGACGAGCTCATACAGAGTAAACTGTTGACCTTAAACAGAAAAAGGATTCCCCCCTGGCTGCCTATCTGGTACCTTGATCCGATCTGGTCCAATTTGTTCACCACGATACTGAGCAAAACCAATCTCCGCTGGAAATTGGATTATTCGATTGCTCCCTTTCTCTCGCCTGATTTGGAATGGATCAAGTCATGGTTCCCACCCTTACCGGACTTACCGGTCTCTTCTCAAAAAGAATGCTTTATCTATATACCTTACCAGGAAAACGCCCCCCTCGAGGAGGCTTTAGCAAATATCAGGAACAGGATCCAATCCAGGATGCCTTATCTTCAGCGAGTCGTCCTTCTGTTTGAACTTCACTGGACTACCCTTCCAGTGTTTCAGGATTTTTGGAAGCATTGGACCAACTTTCTTTTTCCAAAAACTATGCATCTATACCAGCAAAATAAAAAAGGGTATCTTCTCGCTTTTCTTTATCCGGAAAGAAGACCGAAACAGATATTATTCTCGAAACACCTGATCAACGAACACTTTCAGATCACTCAGACCATTTTGCAACCGATATCCCTGGATTCATTATGGAAGACAACGCCATCGGATTAGCATCCCGATCCGGATGATTAGGCCAGCACGCTGAGTTATGATTCCAGGGTCGCCTATCCCAAATGTTAGGTCTCGTTCATCCCTTTAAGATGGCTGAAAATGGTGATAACCAATCCTCCGAAGGAAAAAATGTTCAGAAAGAATAGTAAAAACCAACCAAACAAAGGTATCCAAGCGATGAACGGCATGACAGTGATACCAATCACCGCCCCTAACCAGCTTGGTGACGCCACCGGTCTCTTAAACAAGCGTAGAATCCACTCCCCTAACCATATACCGGCAACAGGACTCATGCAGAGAATACCTAAAGCATAGCAAAACAGCAATGCTAAAGCGATCTTATACCCAATAACGGAAAGAAAGATCAAGAGAGCCACAATAGGAATACCGATAAGCACAGCAAAACCTATCCCCAGAGAGACAAAAAATTGCTGTTGTATGGTGTTCAGTATATGCCTCATCGGTTTTCGGAGCCAAAACACGAACAACAAAGCAAAAATCAGAGAAGCGACATAACTGACTAACGGAAAATGAAATGATTTCTGGGTGATTGGCACATTGGCATCAGGGGTTTGATAATCGGTTTTCTGAATGACCGCCCCCTCTAACACTGTCGCTTTCTGAGGAGCTTCGTAGTCCAGCAGATTGAGGTTGGCTTTTTCTCCGATCGTTAAAGATTTGGCCACCCTCAGCTTCGTTGTTTGTTCCACTGTTCCGTTCAAATAAAATTCATTCCCGCTTCCCAACAGGGAGCCGGTTATGAAACCGTCATGATACCCGGTACCCGAACCTACATGAACATCGCCATGGATTTTGGCTTCCGGTTTCAACGACCATTTATTGCAAAACAGAAACACATCCCCCATCACTTCCGCGTTGATCGTGATTTCTGAGCCAACCACAAACAGGTTGCCCCCATAAAAACCACTAATATTCACTGTTTTGCCAGCCAGAAAACTCCCTTGCTCGACATAGGTGTTCAAGTCGATATTCATCCCAAAAGCAAATAGGTCTTTTTTGATCTCTTTTGCCTGGATAACCAATTCATTCCCGGCAATGAAAAGATTTTTCGTCTCTACTCCGGAATCCACCGTAATAGACCCTGTTTGGTCGGAAGACCGGAAATCAGCCGCCTTCAGCTGTAAAACCGGTACACTAAGTGAGCAAACTACAAAAACCACACCAACCCACCAAAAAATTCGTTTATTCATCACTGACCTCCAGGTTAAACAGGTAAATCGCTATTTTTCCGGTTCGCTGAGCGTTTCTTTCTCCTCTGTTGAAGGATGAAATACTTCGGCGATTTGAGCAATAGATCCGATCATAGCAGATGATTCGTACGGTATGAATACTTTACTGGCTTTTCCATCTGCAATCGCTTTTAAGGCTTCCACATACCGTATAGCAATCAGATCTTTCGTTGGTTTACCTGTATGAATTGCCTGAAAAACCTGTCTGGTAGCTTCCGCTTGCCCTTCCGATTCTAAAATCAACCTGGTTTTTTCAGCCAGAGCGATAGCTTCAATGGCTTTCGCCTTTCCTTCCGATTCCAGAATGGAAGCCTGCCGTTTTCCCTCTGATTCCAGAATGGCAGCTTGCTTGTATCCTTCTCCTTTTAGAATGTCGGATTGGCGAATTCCCTCTGCTTCGATGATCAAAGCCCGTTTGGTTCGTTCTGCTTTCATCTGCCGGCTCATAGCTTCAGAGATATCCAGAGGAGGATCAATTTTCTTGATCTCAACCCTGGTCACTTTCACGCCCCACTTATCGGTAGCGATATCCAACACTTCCCGAAGACGGGTATTAATCATCTCCCTGGAGGTTAAAGTCTGGTCCAGCTCCAATTCTCCGATAATATTTCGTAAATTGGTCTGCGCTAATTTGACGGCAGCGATTTCAAATTGAGAGACATTGTATAATACCCGGAACGGATCGGTGACCTCGAAATAAAAAACCGCATCGACTGTGACCAGCGCATTGTCTTTCGTGATGACTTCCTGGGGGGGAACATCAATCAGGCTTTCGCGCATATCTACTTTCTTCACATTTTCAGCAAACGGGATCAATAGGTTCAAACCGGGATTGATGGTGCGTACATATCGACCGAGTCTTTCCACCACTCCTCTCTCAAAAGGTCTGATAATCACAAGATACCTGGCGATAATAATAATGAACAGAATGACAAAAATTAAAATAACCACTACACTTGGGTTCACGATTCACCTCTTTCCACAATCAATTTTGTCCCGGAGATTTCTTTCACAATCACAGTTTCTCCTGTATTAATCGGCGTTTTATCTCTGGTAATAGCGATCCACTCCTCCCCGAATATCTCGATACGCCCTTTGATGGAATTTGGCTCAATCGTCTGTTTGACTTTCACTTCTTTCCCAATCAGAGAGTCAGCATTGGATTGAATGGAAGATTTATCCGGTGAAAAATGGATGTGTTTCCTAAGGAATAAAAAGAGTATTCCCGATATGCCTAAAAAGGCTAACCACTGCCATAAAGGTTCTACATGATAATACGACAAAATGGCCGTCAAAAAAGCTGCGATGCCAAAAATCAGCTGGAAAAACATACCCGGCGTGGCCATCTCGCCAATACAAAAAATAAAACCAATCACCACCCAATAGAGTGGATTCATGAATTCACCCTCCTTCAGATAATTTATAAAACCAACGCTTTTCCTGTTAAACTATGATAAGCCTCCAGGTATCGTTCGGAAGTTTTCTGAATGATATCCAAGGGCAATGCCGGTGGGGGTGGTTCTTTGTTCCAACCTGTCTGTATCAGGAAATTCCTGACAAACTGCTTATCCATGGACCTGTCCACATAGCCGATTTCATAATCCTTTTTTAGAATAAAGCGGGAAGAATCCGGAGTGAACAATTCATCGATCAGGATCATCTCATCATCAATGAATCCGAACTCAAATTTCGTATCGGCAATGAGAATACCTTTCTGAAACGCCTTGCTCGAAGCAAATGCAAATAATTCAATGGATTTTTCTTCTATGTATTTAGCTTTGTCCTCTCCAATGCTGTCTTGTAATTCATGAAGAGAGATGTTGACATCATGTCCCCGATGGGATTTTGTCGAGGGAGTAAAAATGGGGGTTTGAAATTTGGACCCCTGGATCAATCCTTTCGGATACTCTTTCCCTGCGATCGAGCCATCCCTGCTGTATTGCTCAAAAGCGGAACCCATCATATAGCCTCTGACGATAAACTCAAAATCCATCGGTTTGGCTTTTCGAACGATCATAGACCGCCCTTCCAACATAGGCTGATATTGCGACAACTCCGGATAAAAAGCGCACACATCGGTAGTGACGAAATGATTGGAGATAATATGCTTGGTTTCCTCAAACCAAAAACTGGCAAGTTGGTTCAGAACGATGCCTTTATGAGGTATTCCCTCTTCAAACACCACATCAAAAGCGGAGAGCCTGTCAGTGGAAACCATTAACAGGTGTTCGCCAAGATCGAAGATATCTCGCACTTTTCCTCTCCGAAATAATTTCAGCAGGGGCATATCCGTAGATAATAAGGGCTTAGATTCCATTTTTCACCTTCTTTTGAATCAATTGATTTTTTTGGATTTGTTGCTTTTTCATCTCTTCATGGGCTTCAAACCATTTTGATAATAATGTCTTGTCATGAAGAGCTAAAATACGTACTGCCATCAGGGCGGCATTGGCAGTATTGTCAATCCCCACCATGGCAACAGGAATACCTGACGGCATCTGCATAATCGAATAGACTGCGTCCAATCCGGCTAAAGAGGAGCGGTTCAAGGGGACGCCAATCACCGGCAAAGGGGTATTGGAAGCGATGACCCCCGCTAAATGAGCGGACAGTCCGGCGATGGCGATGATCACCTGTATGCCTCTCTGGTGAGCCTCCCTGGCGAACTCCAGACAAGTTTCGGTGTCCCGGTGAGCAGAAATAATCCTCACCTCATACTCGATACCATACTGATCGAGGATTTGAATCGCTTTTGTGGCGATTTCAAAATCAGAATCGCTACCCATAACAAGGCTTACTTGTATTTTTTGCATCACACCCTGCTTTTCACTACCATACTATTTGGCATATTCCTCTGCCTTTTCCTGTAATAGGTACAGTATACTACAATAGCGTGGATAACGGTAACCTATCAGATATTATCGGCGGGTTTTTTTGTTATACTACTCTTATGAAAAAAGAGAATATTCGGAATTTTTGCATTATTGCGCATATTGATCACGGAAAAACCACCCTATCTGACAGATTTATTCAAGCGAGCGACTTATTCTTTAAAATCAACGAAACCTCGAAAGAAACCCAATTATTGGATTCCATGGATCTTGAAAAGGAGAGGGGTATTACGATTAAATCCCATCCCATCCGCTTACAATACGAAATACAGGGAGAGACATACATTTTTCAGATTATGGACACACCCGGCCATGTGGATTTCAGTTACGAGGTTTCCAGAAGTTTGGCAGCCTGTGAAGGCGCGATTCTTTTAATTGATGTCAGCCAGGGTGTGGAAGCGCAGACAGTCGCGAATACCTACCTGGCAATGGAGAATAATCTGGTCATCATCCCGGTACTGAATAAGATTGACCTGAAAAATGTCAATATTGAGGAAGCTTACCAGGAGATCACGGAACTCCTTGGAGTGTCCAGGGAGGAGATCATTCAGGCATCCGCCAAGGACGGAAGAGGTGTTCCGGAAATTATCCAGGCGGTAAAGGATTTGATCCCTCCCCCTTCCGGAGAGGAGACAAAACCATTAAAAGCGTTGATATTTGATTCCCATTTTGATATGTATATCGGCGTCGTTGCTCATATCAGGGTATTTGACGGATCTATTCGCAAGGGGATGAAGATCATGTTGATGTCCAACCACGAAACCTTTGAGGTGGAAGAGGTTGGCATTTTTAAGATGAATATGCAGCCTGTGGAGGAATTGGGCGTAGGGGAGGTCGGATATTTTTCCGCCCTGATCCGCGAACCCCACATTGTCACGGTGGGGGACACCGTCACCGAGTCAAAGAATCCAACCCCAATGGCATTACCGGGTTATCGAAAAATCATGCCCATGGTTTTCAGCGGGTTATATCCGATCAATCCGAATGATTATGATAAACTCAAAGACTCTCTGGAAAAACTGAAATTAAACGATGCTTCGTTTATCTTTGAACCGGAGACGTCAGCGGCTTTAGGTTACGGATTTCGATGTGGTTTTCTTGGGTTACTGCACTTGGAAATTGTCGGGGAACGGTTGCGCAGAGAATATGAACAGGAGCTGATCACCACCTCTCCCAGCGTCATTTACCGAGTGACGCAATATAACAACGAGGTGTTGTTTATTGAGAACCCCTCTAAATTTCCAGACAGAAGCAAAATTAAGATGATTGAAGAGCCTATCGTCACTGCCTCCATCATCACCCCCACGGAATTTATCGGACCGGTCATGGAATTATCCAAGCTGAAACGCGGTCAATACAAGAATATGGAATACCTTTCCGAGGTCAGGGCAACGCTTCATTATGATTTTCCCCTATCAGAGATTATTATCGATTTCTATGACCAACTGAAATCGGTCACGAAAGGGTATGCTTCCCTGGATTATGAATTTTCAGGATACAAGCCGGAAAAAATTGTTCTTGTCAATATTCTGGTGAATGGCACTCCGGTAGACGCTCTCTCCTTTATGTCTATTGAGGAAAATGCCGGCTATAAGGGAAGAATGATCCTGGAGAAACTGCGAAAGCTGATTCCCCGGCAGATGTTCAATATTGCCCTTCAAGCTTCCATCGGAGGAAAAATTATCGCCCGCGAGAACATTGTACAGCTTCGGAAAGATGTATTGGCAAAATGTTATGGCGGGGATATTACCCGAAAAAGAAAACTTCTCGAAAAGCAGAAAGAGGGGAAGAAAAGAATGAAAGCCATCGGGAATGTGGAGATTCCACAAGAAGCATTCATGTCGATTCTTAAAAACTGATTGAATCCAGCAACTTATTGAATATAATCAGTATCGTCATTGGGGCGTAGCCAAATGGCAAGGCAACGGCCTTTGGAGCCGTCATTTGAAGGTTCGAATCCTTCCGCCCCAGAAAAATATCTTAGATGAGGATACATGGAAAAAATACAGAATAGCGTGATTAGATGTATTATTTTGGCTGCCGGATTGAGCAAACGCATGAAATCCTACCAAACGAAAATCCGGATGCCGTTTTTCGGTAAACCCATGATCGAACATATTTTAGAAGCTGTCTCGAGAGCGGGGATAGAACAGCCGGTACTGGTAGTCTCTCCGGGGGATTTCGCTGCACTGGAAGCCCTTTATCAGGATAGAGCCAAAGTAGTGGTCCAACAAGCACCATTAGGTACCGGGGATGCGGTGAAAGCAGGCTTAACCGCCATCACCGATTTACAAACCGATTGTTTGATTCTATGCGGAGACACACCGTTGCTGACCAGCCAAACGCTTCACGATTTCATCCAAACCTGCCTTTCCAGCAGAGCTTCAGCCGGAGTCTTAACCACGAACATTGATCATCCCGGACATTACGGGAGAATCATCAGGGGACCGGATCAACAATTTCACTCGATCGTAGAGTACAAAGATGCCACAGATGCTCAACGAGATATTCATGAAATCAACAGCGGTGTTTATTTTTTTCACACCGGGCTGCTCCGGGAAGCGTTACAAAACTTGTCCACCGATAACCAGGCGAAAGAGTACTATTTCACCGATACCCTGTCTTATCTCCGGCAAAAAGGGCATCTGGTTCATACCTATCGGATTAACGGGGAAGAAGAAATCTTAGGAATCAATACCAAAATCGATTTTGCCAGAGCTTTACAGATGGCGAACCGCCGGTACCTGGAACAGCTGATGAGTGAACAAGGTGTGGTGATTCTTGATCCGGCCAATACGTATATCGAATCTACCGTCCATATCGGTAAAGATACTATCATTAAACCGTTCACGTATCTGGAAGGACAGATTTCAATCGGAGAGAGATGCCAGATCGGTCCCTTCGTCTGCATGAGAGGAAATAAGCCAATCCAGATTCAGGATTCAGCGATGGTGGGTCCTTTTTCCTCCCTTCGAGGGGGCACAGAATTAGAAGAAGACGTTCATATCGGTACTTTTGTGGAACTGAAAATGACGAAAATCAAATCCAAAAGTAAAGCGATGCATCTCTCTTACCTGGGAGATGCCCTGATCGGGAACCGGGTGAATATTGGAGCGGGTACGATTACCTGCAATTATGACGGTAAGAAAAAGCACCTCACCCGCATTGAAGACGATGTATTCATCGGATCCGACACGATCATGGTGGCTCCTCTGACGATCCATGATCACGCCTATGTGGCCGCCGGATCCACGTTAACAGAAGATGTTCCCGCTTACGCTCTTGCTCTGGGGAGAGCCAGGCAGATCAACAAACCAGAATGGAGCCTTCAAAAGTCTCCACTCAGAGAGAAGGATACCTCCCAAAAATGAGAAATTCACCTCCGGCTCTGTTATTTTTTTCCGGCAATTCGAACATGAACCTGGCACTCAAAGTCAGTAAATACTTGGGAGTGCCGATCGCCGGTATGACTTTTGAACGCTTTCAGGATGGTGAAATCCATCTGAAATCTGAGGTGAGCGTCAGGGGCCAGGAAATTTATATCATGCAATCGACCAACCCTCCCTCCGATAATCTTTTTGAGCTGCTGATTATGATTGACGCCTTAAAACGGGCTTCTGCAGAAAAAATTACTGTGATCATCCCCTATTTTGGTTATGCCAGGCAGGATCGGAAAACACAGGGAAGAGAGCCTATCACGGCCAGATTAATCGCCAACCTGATTGAAACAGCCGGGGCTAACAGAGTGATTAGCATAGATTTGCATGCCGGTCAAATTCAGGGATTTTTTGATATACCTTCCGATAACCTGACCGCTGTTCTTTTATTTGCACAAGCCTTTAAACAGATTCCTGCCGAGGATCTCGTCATCGTCTCGCCGGACGTTGGAGGTGTCAACCGCGCGAAGAATCTAAGCAACCTTTTACCCGGTTCTCACCTGGCGATTTGTTCAAAAAGCAGAATGAGCAAGGATAAAGTAGACGATATCAAATTAATCGGAGAGGTAAAAGATAAAATAGCCATCATCATTGATGACATCATTTCTACCGCCAGTACCCTTCAATTAGCCTCCCACGAAATTAAAAATCAGGGATCCAAAGAAATTTACGCTTGTGCCACCCACGGGATGCTGGTTGGTTCCGCGATTGACAAATTGAATCATTCGGCTATTGACAAAGTGCTGGTAACGGATAGTATCCAGATCGATCCCCTGAAACTGGCAGCCTGCCCCAAAATAAAAATAGTGACCGTCGCACCCTTGATAGGAGAAGTGATCAACAGAATCCATAACAACGCCTCCGTTTCCGAAGTATTTGAAGAAGCAGATGTAAACGGCGTTTCTTTGTTTGTATTTGACAATGAGGTCAACAACTAATAAAATCTTAACCTTGATGATAGAGTAAAAAGGAGTCGTGTAAATGAAGATATTTGAATTTGCTATTAAAAACAGAAATCCGCAGGATCCTTATTTAATTCCTGCTGTTATCTACGGACACCAAATAAAAGAGAGCATTTCTTGCGCTATTAATAAACGAGATTTTGTAAAATTGGTCAAAACCAATACAAGAAATATCATCGTAAATTGTCAATTGGAAAATGGTCAGAGCTACCCCACTCTCATCCAGGAGGTACAGAAAAATATTCTGTCCTTGGAGCCTACCCATGTTGACTTTTTTGCAATAGATCTACAGAAACCCATTACGATCACCATCCCGATTCATCTGCAAGGTCAGTCGGTTGGTGTCAAAAACAGCGGTATCCTGGTTCATCATATTCATGAACTCACCCTCACCGGTAAACCGGAGAACTTACCCGCTTTTATCAACTTAGATATCCAATCGCTCGAAATCGGTCAGCATTTGAGCCTGAGGGATCTTTCTTTCTCTTCAGACGTGACCAGTTCTGTGAATATGGAATTACCGATTGTCAGCATTCAGGAGCCTCATATTGAAATAGCTCCGGAAAAGGTCGAAACAGTATCGGAAGCGGCGAAAGAAGTATCGGCTACACCGACAGCTCCTGCTAAAGCTAAATAAGTGCTAAATAAGTTTTGCTTATAATTCATTCCAATCGATTAGCTCGATTGTATTCGTAGGAAACTCTGCTCTGATCAGCATGTGTGGAGCTTCCTGACTAAACCAGGCGGTGGCTTTCTCGGCCGGAAAACTGACCCTATAAGTAGGAACAGGTTTTCTTTTGTAGAGTATTTCCTCCTCACCGGCGATATAAAATGCTTTGGTTTCCCAGTTGGTTTTCTCCTCTGGATCCATCACGCTCATGGTTCGGACTACCTTATAGGTCGCCTGCTTGGTTGTTTCAAACGGAAAGGCAGTTAAGAGCGTCAAGAAAAAATCATTTTCGATAAAAAATTCCCCGATGAACAGCCGGGTATGTTTCGGTTTCTCATCCAGAAAATCAGAAATCAGGTACGTCTGGTGGGTTTTCTTGCCGGATAACATGGTGAATTGCAACGAGTTAACCGTCGTGCTGGTCAGGTCTGCTTCTTTATTATTTTGGATGACGTCATACGAAATCAAGTTCAAGGAAGCGCCATCCAAACGCAGTCGTTTTGTATATTCTTCCGTCTTTCCGGTATATTCCTGTACGATGACACAATTGTCAGCTTCGCGTAAAATGTGGTTTGTGTAATAGACTTCCACGTCGCCCAGTTTGTTTTTAATCGAATACATCGCAACAGAGCCGTTGTGTAGGAGCTCTGTCTGCAAAGGGACCCAGTCCTGCACAGGAGTGGCTGGTTTACAGCTGTTCAGAGTGAATAGAAAAAGAATAACCAGGAACCAGCTTAAATTCTTCTTCATTTTTTTGCTTTTTTCTTTTTTCCGTTTGCAACGGTTTCCGGTTCTTTTTCTTCTTTTGGGATCTTACCTTCAAACAGAGAGTAAACCACTAAAAGAACGATGATCAGTATTATCACGATTAAAGAGATAAACCAGGGAGATAAATACCATAACTTGGTGTAATTATTCAAAACAGGCTCTGCAGGTGAAGCATTAGTCGCGGGAAAGCCCGTGTTTGGCGGTGTAGCGGGAGCTGTTCCGGAAGGAGTCGTAACCGTACTGCCGGGTATCGTTACCTGAGGAGCCGGGACAACAGGCTGAGGTATAGTATTCGGGTTGACAGAAGTGTTGGCGGAAGTAGGAGGAGTGATCTGTTTCATGTCCTGAGGAAGAGTGGAAGGAGCATTGGTTCCGGTTGCGGAAGGAGCAGTGACTTGTATAGGGATGTTTGGCGTATTTTCTGTGTTCGCAGGCTCAGCCAAAATAGGGCAAGCCATGAACAGGCTGACAAGAAAAAAAATCCCCATCCATATCAAAACTTTATTCTTCATCGTAAAACCTCCCCATCTAATTCAATACAAAAAGCAGTATAATCATAGCATTATTTTGTACATTTTTCTATAGGAATTACCTTGTCAGGGTGTGATTTCAAGAAATGATTGAAAGTTTCTCTTTTTTTGATACTATACTTATTTGATCTATCGTGGGCGGTTAGTTCAGAGGTAGAACGCTTCGTTGACACCGAAGAGGTCAGTGGTTCGATTCCACTATCGCCCACCATTCATTCTACCGATAATAAGGAATAGGCTTGCCGCAAACCAACCAGATCGAAATAGTGCAATACAACCGGGGAACGGTCTCTATTGTGCTGGATGACATTATCAGTGAGACCCTGCTCACCCTGTTGATCAATGATACCATCGTTGGCTCCTTTATTTGCTCGTGGATGCATATCGAATACCTGGTCATCGGCTATTTGTTCTGTGAAGGCTGGATCACCTCCATGGGCGATTTGTTAAGCCTGGAAGTCAGAGAACCCGATGCACAGGCGCTGGTGTATATACCCAAAAGCAGGTTCCAGAATAAGAACCGCGACTCTTTTTTAAGTTCCGGTTGCGGACATAAAATGCAGTCATCCACGCCTTTAATCCCTTCTCCGAGAATGAAAGGGGATTTTTATATTACCCCCTCTGTGGTGATCGATAGTATGAAGCAGTTTCAAAAAGCTTCTACCCTGTTTCAATCAACCGGCGGGGTGCATAGTGTCGCTTTGGTCTCCCCGAACCGTGAGTGGATATTAGAAGAAGACATCGGTCGTCATAATGCACTGGATAAAGCCATTGGATTTGGTTTACAGCATGGGATTCCGTTTGAAAAATCTTTTATCATGACAAGCGGCAGAATCTCTTCCGATATGGTACAAAAGATTGTCCCCCTGCCTATTCCCCTGTTAATCTCAAAATCCGCCGCTACTGATGCAGCTATCCAGATAGCGAATCGGATTGACTTGACCCTGATTGGTTTTGCCAGGGGGGAGAGGTTCAATATCTACACTCAGCCTGATCGGATACAAGAAGAAAAAAGCTGAAACTGTTCCTGATCCATCAAGGCGGGCAGTTGATAAATTCAGGAAAAAACTTATAGTATAGTATGTTATGACAAACGATAAAATAAACAAAAACAATGAATTGAACCAGAAGAAATTACTTGAGTTTCAAAAACTCATGTCCTTGGATTTAGCCGTATTTGCCAAGAAAAGAGCTTTTCCCAATATCGCCAAATGCCTGAACGAACCGCAATTGCAGGATCAAATTCTCGCCATCGAAGCCTTTGCGATGTTATACGAAACGTATCCTGATGAAGAGGACAAACTCATTGACATCTTTATCCGGTCCTTCATCAAAAATCAGAAATACATCGCGGTGACAATATTAATCCAGATTTCCCTGCTTCATCCTTCGTATGCTTTCACGAAACTGGAAAAAATTATCACCGCCCAAAAAGACTTGATCGAGATCACAGCCCAGGCTCTCAAAGGAGCTTGGTCCGGAAAAGAGGAGTCTCTCCTCGCTCACATGACCCAGCTATGGGATCTTCACGGGAATCTGTCTTCTAAAAAAGTAGCGATCATGGCGTTAGATACAGAATTTGAAGATGAGAATAACTTGATGATTGATTTTATAGGTCAGTTGATCACCGATTCCGATCCGTTTGTTCGCAACCAGGTTTCCAACAAACTCAAAGAACGGTTCATTAAAGAACCTTACGTGGTGGAAGCAAAAATGAGAGAATGGCTAGCGAAGGACACATCGCACAATGCTGTTCTGACCGTGCTCACCACCTTTAAAGACCTGGCAAAACGGCAAGATCCAAACCTTCTGGACAGAGCTTGTATCATTATGCAAAACTGGGAACGTAACGATTCAGAAGATATCAAGGCAACAGCGGCAAAAGTATTATTACTGCTCAGGGAAGGAAGCGCCGGAAGATTTTAGTCTGATTTTAGTCTTCTAGCTCTCTTCCAATTTCGCTTTCATATCCAGTTGCAATTTTTTGATTGCTTTCGCCTCAATCTGTCGGATTCTCTCTCGGGTTACGTTATAGATTTTTCCGACATCTTCAAGGGTGTGCGGTCGAATATTAAACAAACCAAAACGCAGTATCAGGATCTCTCTCTCACGGGAAGTGAGTTGATTTAAGACCTCATACAGCTGTAAATTAAAATGGTCATCGATCACTTTTTCCTCCGGTGAGGACACCCGTTTATCTTCCACAAAATCACCCAGACGGTTATCTTTATCAGAACCCAATGGGGTTTCCAGAGAGATCGGTTCCTGGGAAACCTTCAAGTATTCCCGAACTTTTTTTACCGGCATTTCCAAACGTTTGGATATTTCATCGTGGGAAGGTTCCCTGCCAAGAATCTGGTAAAGCTGTCTTTCTGCACGTTGAATCTTATTGATCGATTCGACCATGTGTACCGGAACACGTATTACTCTGGATTGGTCTGCCAGTGCTCTGGTGACGGCCTGCCGGATCCACCAGGAAGCGTAGGTTGAAAATCGGAATCCCCTTCGATAATCATATTTTTCAACTGCCCGAATCAAACCGACATTGCCTTCCTGGACTAAATCCAGAAAAGAGAGGGAATGCCCCGTATATTTTTTAGCAATACTGACGACAAGGCGTAAATTGGACTCGATGAGTTTTTGCTTCGCTTCGATCTCATTGACTTCGATCCGTTTTGCCAGGGCGATTTCCTCCTCAAATGAGAGAAGGGGTATCTTCCCGATTTCCTTCAGGTACATTTTAATCGGATCCTTTAAGTCAACTTCCTCCTCTTCCAAAATAAATTCATCTGAGTCTTCTGCTTCTTTTGTTTCGCTCTTATCAACGGTATCTCTGTCTCCATAGTCTATACCATGGTCTTCCAACATCGAATACATCAGGTCCATCTCTTCCGGGGTCAAATTGACGTCTTCCATCAGATCCATGATTTCATCATATGAGATGGCATCCCCGTCTTCATGCGTTTTGATTAAATAGTTAAACTCCGGAAGTGCTTTTAAACGGTCTACCATTTTTTTATGATCGACTTTTTTGGGAAGCTTCTCCTCTAATTCCGCTGTATTTTCTTCAAATAGATCGACGTGCTCCAGGTCAAGAATGATCTCCTCTGCATTTATATTCTCAAGATCTTTTTCTATCTCGATTTTTTCTTCTATTGACTCGATTTCGAATTCAATAAGGGATTCTTTTACGCCTTTCCCTGTTTTGACCGTCGTCTTCTTCTTAGAGTGAATTTTCTGGGTAGTGTGAACTGCCGGTTTCCCCTTAAGGACGCCTTTAGAGGTTTTAGTGGCCGGTGAGATAGTGTTTTTCCCTTTTTTCGCTGGGTCTGTTTTCTGAGTGGAAGCTGGTTTCTTTTTTGGGTTGGTGGTGGTTACCGGATCGATCGGCTTTTTAGAAGCGCTTTTTTCGGTTGTTTTCGCTTTTTTTGGTGAGGAGACTGCCTTTTTATCGGCCTTTTTGACAACCGGCGCCACATTGGCCGGAGCAGTCGATTTCTTTTTCGGTGCCGTTATTTTTACACCAGAGTTAGCGGCTATGGGTTTGGCTTGCTTAACAGGGGATTTGGAATTTGGTTTCACTGCCAAAACAGCTGGTTTTTTCTTGGATGAAACCGTTTTTACGGTAGGCTTGCCTGTCACTGGTTTTGTCAGTTTAGCCGATTGATTGACTTCTTTTTTTTGAGTAGGTACCGCTTTTTTAACAGAGGGGTTCTTGATGGGTGCAGGTTTTTTTACTTCTGTTTTCTTTTTCTTATCAGACAATTTTCTTCAGCTCCTCTCTTAAACGACGGCAACTTTCATCATCGCCGTTTGCTTCCGCTTCCTTGATTTTCTGCAATATATGCCTGGAAACTTTTCTCTTTTTATTCTCACTCGTTTTTCGCAACACTTGTTCTATAGAAATCCTGTTGATAAAACTGGAATCCAGGATACTAAGTTCCATTATCCCGCTCATGATATCCTGTTCAATCTCCACTGGGCATAATTCATTAATTTTACTACAGGGGTGTTCCGGATACAACTCCTTAAGGGTATGGAACAGTCTTCTATGAAAAAGAGAAGAAAAATCCTCCTCCTGTATATAGGAGTAGATAGCCTTGCCCCAATCAGTCTCCTCATCCAATAACGCTTTTAATAACACCCTTTCTCCTTCAAGAGAGGGGATATACCCTTCAAAGTCCCTCGCTTGTTTCACCGAGGGGCGTTTCAAGTACCCTGTTTTTTCAAGCTGATGTTTATACCGGAATTGATCCCAAAGAATATTAGGAAGAATATGCAGATCATAAGCCATTTTCTTGATCACCTGATCGTGCAGGATGGCTTCAGAGGAATACGCCAGCATTTCAAACATCCGGTTGGTTCTGTCTTTCAATTCTTCGCTGTTAGCAGATTTTTCCCTGTTTATTCGATTCCAGTAATAATCCAGCATAGGTTCGGCTTTGTCCAAATACTCTCTGAAAATCGTCTCGCCGCCTTTTTTTAAAACCTCATCAGGGTCCTTGTATCCTTCTCCCAAAACGATCACTTTGGCATGCAATCCCTGGCTTAGCAACACCTGGATCGCTTTTTCAGTGGCTTTCTCCCCCGCTTCGTCGTGGTCAAAACATACATATATTTCAGCATGAAGTCTGGATAGCAATTTTGTATGGTCTTTGGTGAGTGCGGTACCCAGCGTAGCCACTGCATAAGGAAAATGGTACTGAACCAAGGTCAGCACATCCATATACCCTTCGGCAATCAGTACTTTACCTTCCTGCTGGATAGCCGTTTTGGCTTGAAATAATCCGTATAGCTGCTGCCCTTTATGAAATAAAATCTGGTCGGGGCTATTGACATATTTTGGTTGTTGATCGGCATGGATCGAACGTCCCCCAAAGCCAATCGTCTTACCGGACGTATTCATGATCGGAAAAATCACCCTATCCCGGTAATAAGCATAATGCTGTCCCTGGCTGTCAGCATGCAGTAATCCAAGGTAACAGCCTTTTTCTTTATCAAGCTTTTTTGAATTAAAAAGAGACAGCAAAGACCTGGAGTCTGCCGGAGCAAAACCTAACTGGTACTGATGGATGATCTCCTCTGAGATCTCTCTTTGGTGAAGATATTTCATCCCATCGGTGGTTTCTTGTAGATTTTCGATGAAAAAACGTTTGGCTTCTTCCATAATCAAAGTGTATTGGTCTTTCGAATCAGACGATTCATCCGTACTCCAGCTGTACTCAGGTAATCCCGCTATGGATGAGAGAGCCTCCACAGCTTCTTTAAAGGATACCTGATGGTATTTCATATAAAAATGTATAACATCCCCACCGGCTTTACACCCGAAACAAAAAAAGATCCCTTTGTCGTCATTGACAGTAAAGGAAGGTGTTTTCTCACCATGAAACGGGCATAATCCGACAAAATTCCGACCGGCTTTTTTCAGAGAGATGACTTTTCCAATCACCTCTACAATAGAAATCTGGTCCTTTAATTGGTTGACATAAGAAGTCAAATCCATATGATTCCCCGATCCATTATAATCAGGGTGGGTAGTTTGAAAACCACCCACCCGGTTTCGCAAGTTTTAAGGATACTGAATCGCCGCTCTTGCCGCAGCCAACCTGGCGATAGGCACTCGAAACGGAGAACAGCTGACATAGCTTAAACCGACTTGATGACAAAACTCTATGGAATCGGGATCTCCTCCATGCTCTCCACAGATGCCGATCTTTAAATCCGGCCTTCTCTGTCTGCCTTCTTCAGAGGCTATTTTAATCAGTCTTCCCACTCCTTTGGTATCGATGGAAATAAAAGGATCTTCGGGTAAAATCTTGTGTTCTACATAATACGGCAGGAATTTATTGGCATCGTCCCGGGAAAATCCAAAAGTCATTTGGGTCAGGTCATTGGTGCCAAAAGAGAAAAATTGGGCTTGGTCAGCAATTTCATAAGCTGTCAGGGCTGCACGGGGTACTTCGATCATCGTGCCGACCAGATAGGGAAGTGTCAATCCCTGCTCGGTAAAAACCTTGGCAGCGGTAAGATCAATGACCGTTTTTTGCGATTGAAGCTCTTTTTCAGAGCCAACCAACGGTACCATAATTTCCGGCACGATGGACACATGGTCCTGTTTTGAAACCAAGCAGACAGCTTCCATGATAGCACGTGTTTGCATTATGGTAATTTCGGGAAAGGTGATGCCTAAGCGACACCCGCGATGACCCAGCATTGGATTGAATTCTTTCAGGGATTGTATTTTATCCTTCACCTTATCTACCGAAATATGAAGTTCTGTTGCCAATTCCTGGATATCTCCTTCATCTGTCGGCAAAAACTCGTGCAAAGGCGGATCCAGCAACCGAATCGTGACCGGGAAACCTTTCATCGCTTTGAAAATACCGATAAAATCTTCTCTTTGCATGGGGAGTATCTTCGCTAACGCTTTTTCCCTTCCGGCCAGTGTATCCGAAAGAATCATCTCTCTGACTGCCTGTATCCTGTCTCCTTCAAAAAACATATGCTCTGTTCTGCACAGACCGATTCCCTCAGCTCCGAATTTTCTGGCTTGTTCAGCATCCTTTGGTGTATCGGCATTGGTCCTGATCTTCAATTTTCGATAGCTGTCAGCCCAATCGAGTAATTTTGTCATATCCTCACCCATGTGCGGAGTGATGGTCGGTATGGCCTGAGCAAATACTTCTCCTGATGTACCGTCCAAACTGATCGTGTCAAATTCTTTGACTACCGTTCCGGATTTTGTGCGAAATTCTCTTTTTTCTTCATCCACCACGATGCTATCCACACCCGATACGCAGCATTTGCCCATCCCTCTTGCGACTACAGCCGCATGGGAAGTCATTCCGCCCCTGGCAGTGAGAATGCCGTTTGCAACGTTCATTCCGCGAATGTCTTCGGGAGAGGTCTCTTCCCGGACAAGGATCACCGGAACATGATTGGCGGCTTCTTCTTCCGCTCTCTGCGCGGTAAACACTACTTTACCGACGGCAGCGCCGGGAGAAGCCGGCAGTCCTTTTGCCAAAACAGGGACCTTTTCCTTTTCTACGGGATCAAACCGGGGATGTAATAACTGGTTCAGCTGATCTGGCTGGACTCTGATTAAAGCCTCTTCTTTGGATATTCTGTCTTCTTCAAACAAATCAACCGCTACTTTCACGGCAGCAGCCCCGGTGCGCTTACCGGATCTGGTCTGCAACAAAAACAGCCGGTTGTCTTCAATCGTAAATTCTATGTCCTGCATGTCGCGGTAATGGTTTTCCAGTTTCTCACAGGTAGCGAGTAATTGGTCATAGCATGTCGGCATGACGGATTTTAATTCGGATATTTTCTGGGGAGTACGGATGCCGGCGACGACATCTTCTCCCTGTGCATTGATCAGAAATTCACCGTATAATACTTTCTCGCCGGTGGATGGGTTTCGGGTAAAACACACCCCCGTGCCCGACTGGTGGTTCCGGTTGCCAAAGACCATGCTCTGGATATTCACAGCCGTGCCCAGTAATCCATCAATTTTATTCAGACGGCGGTATACAATCGCCCTGTTGTTATTCCAGGACTTGATGACCGCACCGATGGCATCGGTTAGCTGTTCCCACGGATCTTGCGGGAAAGCTTTCCCTTTGATGGTGACATACAGTTGTTCGTATCCTTCGATGACTTGTTTCAGGTCTTCAATCTGCAGTTCGTTGTCCAGGGTATACCCCTTCGCCGTCTTCACTTGGTGCAATACTTTTTCAAACTGGGCGTGCTCAATCTCATATACCACATTGCCGAACATCTGCAGGAGACGTCGGTATGAATCATATACAAAACGAGTATGGCCGGTGCCGGATAACCATTTTGCCACAATATCGTCATTCAGGCCAAGGTTCAGAATCGTGTCCATCATGCCGGGCATACTGACAGCCGCACCGGATCTGACGGAGACTAACAACGGATTCTGAGGATTCCCGAAAGCTTTGCCGGTATCTTTCTCCATCTGGGCAAGATGAGATTTGATTTCATCCCATAACTCTTCGGGGTATTGCTGTTCATGCTGGTAATAATACTCACATACTTCGGCAGAGATCGTAAAACCGGGCGGAACCGGTATTCCCATTCTGGCCATCTCGGATAGTCCGGCTCCTTTGCCTCCCAAGATTGCTTTCATCTCTTTGGTTCCTTCGTGGAATTGGTACACCATTTTTTTCATTGTTCATTTCCTCCCTCGAATACAATTTTTGAAAAATCAGCAAAGTCGGACATCATCGATAGCAACCAGGACAATAACCTGAGTCGGTTCTCTCTTATAGAGGGTGAATCGACCATCACCATGACTTCGTCAAAAAATCGCTGTATTGGTTTGTTAAGCTTGTAAAGAAGTGCTAAAACTGAATTGATACCACAATGATTCCATTCATTTTCTACCGTTTTGCCAGCCATCCAAAGCGCTTCCTCTGCATTGGATTCAAACAATGAATCTTTAGGTAAGCCTGGTGAAAAAGTCACGTTGGTAATCTTTTGCATTCTGATAAAGGATTGGTATAACTCCTTTAGTTGTTCTTTTAGCTCCGGGTTCAGGATTTCTTTTTCTAATAAATCTACTTTAACGCTCATCTCATAAGGCGATTGAATTTGCAGTGAACCTGTGTTGTTCAGCACAGCTTGTACGATATCATATCGATGCTTGCCAAAGTGGACAGAGCCGGATAATAAGGAACGCATACGCTGAAGATAATAAGCATTCCAGTCGCTTTTCACTTTATCGATATCGAAGCTGATCTCATTAATCTGTTGATAGGCTTCTAATCCGACACGAAGATACTCAGATAAAGGGATGGTTCCGGGTCTTTTTCCTAAAATACTTAACAAACCGTTGACGGTTCTTCGGATTCCGAGCGGATCACCTGAGGAGGATAAGTTAAGACCGATACAGTGTACACCTATCCAGGTATCCCACCGATCTAATAGATTGATCATAACGCCTAATCGACTTAAATCTTCAATCGTATCTTCATCTGATTTTGGTCGATAGCTTTCTTCCACCGCTCGAGCAATCTCATCTCTATCCTTCACATCGTTTATCAAATCAAATTCATCTGATTCTTGTATGTAGATTTTACCCACTGTTCCTTGTAATTCAGTTAATTCCTGTACGAGCAAGGTGGTCAAATCGAGTTTATACAGCTGAATGACCTGAGGTAAAAGACCGTTTTCTGAATATCGTTGAATTTCCTCATAAGAACCTAATTTCTCAGCCATATAAGCAACGCGCTGTACTTTTTGGTCCATCGTGCCTAATTTTTCCATGAACATGACTTTTGATAGCCAGTCTTTTCGGGTAGAAAATGGTATTTTTTTGTCCTGCTGATAAAAATAAGCAGCGTCGGATAACCTGGCTGTCACCACTTTCTCAAATCCCTTTTTGACCAATTCAGTATTGCGTTCTCCATTCATCACAAACAAAAAACGGTTGGTGAGCTGTTTGGTTTCTGCCTCATAAAGAGGAAAACATTTCATTTGAGCGGTCAGTACCGTTTCGATAATTTCTTTCGGCAGAGCCGTGAAGGATAGCGGGAATAAAGCTTCCACCACCACAGGCACCTCAGTTCTGCAAGCGTTTTCCGTAACAATATAAAATCTGGCGGAAAATAAATTTCGGTTTTTAATTTTCTCACGGATCTGAGCTTCAATCAGTGCTTCTCTTTCCGATATAGACAATACTATTCCGTTTTGGTGCATCAGATGGTAATATTCTTCCGAAGAATTCACCACTCTTTCTCCCTGGCCCTGTAGTAACCGGGTTGCCAGCTTTGAGTCGGTATCCAGAATGGTCATTGGAATCAGGGTAGAGCCGTATAAAGCCAGTACCCACTTGATCGGCCTGATAAATTGGTATTGCCCCCATCTCATGAGCTTTTCATAAGGAAAACTTAACAAAAAGCCTGGAAATTGTTGATGGAAAAAATCGATCACGGTTTGATTCCCGGGTCTGGATAATCCGAACACATACTGCCCATTCTCTACAGTCCGGATTTCATAGGTACCGGATCGGCAGCGATTTAAAAAACCCTTTAACGCAGGGGTTTCCTGGTTATCCTGAGTAAAGGCCGCTTTGACGGGAGGACCTTTCAGCCACTCTTCCTTTTTTTGTTGGGCTTCCTCTATGGTTTCTATCGTAAAAACGATTCGTCTTGGAGTAAGCCGGACATGACAGGTTTCGGATGCCTTGATCCAGCTTTCTTCCCGCAACCACTCTTGAAATCTTTCCTGTAGCTTTCGTTCTAATAAGGGCATATAGGAAGAAGGGAGTTCTTCTGTTCCGATTTCAATCAACCAGGCAGGATAATTGGTCGCGGTAATGGGTGTATCCATTTTCATTTCGTATCCTCTTGAGGAGATTGAATAGTTTGTTTTGCGGCCTGGTTGGCAAGTTTTCTGACTTTACCCAGGTACCGCGTTCTCTCGGTGACGGAAAGGGCGCCCAGCGAATCAAGTATATTAAATACATGAGAACACTTTAACGCATAATCGTAAGCGGGAAGAACCAACCGGTTTTGGAGACAATACTCGCTCTCTTCGAAATAAAGCTGAAACAGCTGGAGTAATCGTTGTGAATTCGCGAGTTCGTGACAGTACTTTGACTGCTCCACCTCTTCTTGCAAACGCAGATCCCCATAAAGCGTCCCGGCGCCGAATTGGAGGTCGTAGACAGATAATTTGTCCTGGATGTAGAGAGCGATTCTCTCCAGGCCATACGTGATTTCCACCGACGGCACCGGTAAATCTACCCCTCCGCACTGCTGAAAATAGGTGAATTGCGTGATCTCCATGCCGTCCAGCCAGACTTCCCACCCGACACCCCAGGCGCCCAAAGTAGGAGACTCCCAGTTGTCTTCTATGAAACGGATATCATGGTCCTGAATTTGGATCCCAATCGTTTGCAGACTTTGAAGATACAAGCTCTGTATCTCTTTCGGGGAAGGCTTGATGATGACTTGCAACTGATGGTGTTTAAAAACACGGTTTGGATTCTCGCCATACCGACCGTCGGTAGGACGGCGGGAAGGTTGCACATAACAAAGAGAGACCGGTTTCTCGGATAAAACCTGGAAAAATGTGTAAGGAGACATCGTACCGGCTCCCACTTCCATGTCATAAGCGGGAAGCACCGTACATCCTTGGTCTCTCCAAAACCCGGTTAATGTATTGATAATACAATCCAATGTCACTAAACACACCTTCTTTTTATTTTCGGTCTTGCCTGAGTTTGTATTGAACTGCAGCAAACCGGTTTTTCAGTATCCCCTGTCTAAAATCGAAAAAAAACCTAAACTAAGATTATACATAGAAAACAAGTTTGTTAAAAAGAAAAGAGTAAGAAACCGGTATTGAGTTTTTTTTGTTTTTTCTTACAATCTTCTTTTAGAGAAAGAGTGGGCCTGTGGCGCAGCTGGGAGCGCGCCTGCATGGCATGCAGGAGGTCACGAGTTCGATCCTCGTCAGGTCCACCAAAGTTAATTGATTTAATAGAAAGTGGCATCATCATGAAGACTCTAATCATCACAGAAAAACCTTCGGTCGCCAGAGATATGGCAAAAGTGCTCGGTTCGTTTACCAACAAGAATAATTATCTGGAATCAGATCGCTATATTATTTCCTGGGCTTATGGTCATCTTCTTGAACTAGTCTCCCCTGAACAGTACGATCCTGCCTACAAATTTTGGACTCTGCAAAAACTCCCCATCCTGCCTGCTACATTTTTACTGCAACCGATACCTTCTTCTGAAAAACAGCTAAAAGAGCTGATGAGTTTAATTAAAAGCAAACAGACGGAAAAGATTATTAATGCTTGTGATGCCGGCCGTGAAGGAGAATTGATTTTCAGGAACCTGCTTTCCTATTCCAAGACAAAAAAATCCCATCAAAGACTTTGGCTCTCCTCCATGACACAGGAAGCCATTGAAAAAGCGTTTCAAAACCTTCAGGATGGCTCTCATTACGATTCATTGGCCGATGCGGCAAAATGCAGGTCTGAATCCGACTGGCTGGTGGGGATCAATGCAACAAGAGCTATCACCAGAAGGTGTGGAGACTTGTTTTCTGTCGGACGTGTTCAGACGCCTACTCTTTCCATTATGGTAGAACGGGAAAAAGAGATTCAAGCGTTTGTGAATCGAACCTATTTTGAAGTCACTGCCACCTTCCAAACAGATTCTCCGAAAATCATCTATACAGGTAAGTGGATACAACCTCCCCCGCCCTCTGAAAACCAGCATGAGATTCCGGATAAAAAAACAGCAGAAGCGTTATGCCGGAAAATCGAGGGGCAACCTGCCTGTGTCATTGAGATGAAACGTAAAGAGACCCGAGAACTACCTCCCTTGTTGTTTGATCTCACAGAATTGCAGCGGGAAGCGAACAAACGATTCAGCTTCTCCGCTTCCAGAACCCTCTCGATTGCCCAGACCCTGTATGAAGAAAAGAAAATGATCACCTACCCCAGAACGGACTCTCGCTATTTGCCTTCTGATATGAAAGCGGAATTACCGGAAATCCTGCAATCCCTCTCCCATGAAACTGAATTATCCGATCTCGCTCACCTGGCACTCCAAAAAGGAAACAAAAATATCACCAGCAGAGTGATTAATAACGCTAAGATTACTGACCACTTTGCCATCATTCCCACCAAAAAAACGCCCAGCCTGGCCAACCTGAAACCGGATGAAAAAAAGATTTTTGATCTCATCGTCCGACGCTTTATCGGTGTGTTTTTCGATCCGGCTATCTATGATGAAGTTTTTCTGATCACAGAGTGCGCGTCAGAAAAATTTGAGAGCAAAGAAAAAACGCTTTTAAAAGAAGGATACCGGATTGTGTTTCAGGATACCCCCCAACAGAACCATTTGGCGGCTCTCAGCAAGCAAACAACCAGCCATGTTCTCTCCTCTGACAGGGAAGAAAAAGAGACCAAACCAAAACCCCGCTACACGGAAGCGACCCTGCTTTCCGCTATGCAAGGCGCCGGGAAATTTATTGAAGAGGAAGACCTAAAGGAAGCGATCAAAGACAAAGGGATTGGCACGCCTGCCACCAGAGCCCAGATTATCGAGCGTCTGATTGAGGTGGAGTATATCCAGCGATCCGGTAAAGAATTGATACCCACAGAAAAAGGGCAGTACCTGATTCAGCTGTTAAACGCTATCCCTCTGCCGGAACTTTCCTCTCCTGAATTAACCGGACAATGGGAAAAGAAATTGATCGCTATCGAAAAAGAAAAATTGACCGCCCAAAAATTTATGAAAGAGATGGAAACTTTCACCAGTGAGATGATCGCGAAAATCAAATCAGCTGATTTTGATAAATTGGAAGGGGTCACCATCGGCATCTGCCCTATATGCCAGGATAAGGTCATTGAAAAAGGGAAGCTATTCCTCTGTCGGAACAAAGAGTGTACCCTCAAAATTGGAAAGCGTATTCTGTCTGCCTCCATCACAAAAGAAATCGTTAAATCCCTCTTGACGGACAAAAGATCCCCGAAACCTCTCTGGTTCAAATCATCGCAAGGCAAGAAATTCCAGGCGTACCTGCTATTACAAGCAGATGGCAATATTCAATTCGAATTTATCGATCTGCACAAAGTAGTATCGGATGAAACCATCGGCTCGTGCCCGATTTGCCATGGAGATATTATTGAAACGACCGGGTATTTTGAATGTAAAGCAGAAAATTGCCAATTTAAGGTCAACAAAAGCATCCTGGGCCGATCGATGAAAAAAGAGGAGATAGAGACTTTGCTGGAAAAAAAGAAAACCAAAAAACTCTCCGGCTTTTGGTCCAAAAAAGGGAAACCTTTTTCTGCCTCTTTAAAAGTAAATGAGCAAGGAAAAGTGGAATTTGATTTTGGAGAATAGTTTTTTCTTTTTCTTGACATCAAGTTAAAATATTATATGCTTTGATCAAGTATTATTGCTTGTGATATTGGTTTTTTGAGGGAGGAATTATGAAGTATATGAAGAAGTGGTTGATTGCTTTTATCGCTTTTTTGCTACTGATACCGTTTGGTTTCCAACCCTCCGTTCTGCGAACGGAAGCAACCGAAAGGTTAATGAGTGTTAAAATTGATATCATTAATCCGGATCAGACACAGGAAATAGAATCCAGCGGCATCCTGATTGAAGAAAGATATCCCGCGTACATCCTTGGAAAGGCGACAGAACTGCAGTTTAAAGATCTGGTTGAAAAAAGACTCCCTGTTACAAAAATGGCAGATTCTGACAAAGTGTATATCAACGGATTTGTGATATACCCCACCAAAGATGACACCAAATCCTTTATTGTCCATGATATGCCGATTGGTTTCAGGACAGAGGATATCATCGAAAAACCAGTGACTTATTTTTTAATCAAATTTAAATCACCTGCCAAAAAAGAGTGGATAGACGAGATTACATTAAAAGGCGGCGAGTTGGTGGAGCATTACCATATCAACTCATATGCTTTACGCGCCACAAAAGTGGCAGCCGAAGATATCCGCCGATTACCGTATATCTCCGCCGTGATGGAATTTATGCCTTTTTTCAAAGTGTACCCGTCCTATCACGTAGAAGAAGGCTATCAGATTGTATACGCCACTCTTTGGACAAAGGTGGATATTCCTGCCTTGAGGAAAGATATCAAGACATACGCCGAAGGCGTGATGTTGAGCCTGTTGGAGCTGGAAGACTTTTCCGTCGCTACCCTTCTCCTGCCCAACAACAAAATTCCAACGCTGGCTCGTATTCCGGATATTGCCTATGTCGAACTCCCGCCGGACAAGATTGAGCTGAAAAACGATATCGCCAGAAAAATTGTTACCATGGATTTTGTGGATCAGGAATATACATCCGGTAGAATTGCCACCCGTTTGGATGGTTCCGGACAGACTGTCGCCGTCTTTGACAGCGGACTGGACAATGGTAGTTATACCTCTCTTCACCAGGATTTCCGTGGTCGGGTCAGATATGCGTATAAATACGCTCCGGATATGACATACCAGGATTACGGCGGAGTCAACTACTTCTCCAATCCCCCGGTCAAAGACCAGTATTGGTTTGCCTTCCGCCAGGATGCCGGTCGTGTTCGAGCTCCCAACAACGGCCGTTACTGGAACGATGTCTGGGGACATGGTACCCATGTGACCGGCATCATTGCCGGAAACGGCAGTGCTTCCGGCGGGCAATACAAAGGCATCGCTCCAGGCGCCGGTATCATTGTCCAGCGTATGACGGCGAACTGGCGATGGGACGACACCTCCAGACCCAACTCCTCTTACCAATACCAAGATCAGCGCTGGCCGGCCAGATGGCCTGCCAAATACCATACCCAGCACACCTTACCGGCCATCTGGGATTTAGCCGCGCCCCCGGGCGGGACAGAGCATCCTGCCATCTTCAACTGGACCAACGAAGTCGCTTACAAATATGACCTCCTGCCGGGATATGATCCCGGTCAGCGTGAAGTCACCACCTATCACGATGTACCACAGGTCGCCGGAGAGGTTTTCGGTCCCCGCAACCACCCTATCACCACTCCTACCTCCTTCTATCCGGAAGAGGGAGACACCACCCCTCTCAGCCCGAACTTTGAAGGGGTGGCCGGCAACATCAATTTTGCGATGTATGACGCCTATTACAGAGCTCCTGTTCGGGCTCATGTGATGAACAACAGCTGGTGGTATTATTTTATTCGGGCTTACCAGACGTATTCCCCGGATCCGGGGTCTCCTGTATTCAATACGTACGATTACAACGTGATATCCCGTATCGTGGACAACTTCCAGTATTACCAGCCTGATTTCCTGACGGTTTGGGCGGCCGGTGATAATGGCCGCGACCGAGACCTGGACGGTATCGTAGACTCCGGAGATGATGTCGATAACGACCTCATGTTCGGAAATCCAAGAAAAGACGGCGAGAACCAGCAGTTCTTCGCCCCCGCTCCCGTGAAAAACGGTCTTACCGTCGGTGCCTGTGAAAATTACCGACCTACCCTGGATATTTATTACGGCAATCAGGATGCAGGTTCGCCTACTCCTCGCGCTAACTTTGGTTTGTTCCTGACCGGCGCCACCGATTTGCCCAACTGGGGCGACGTGATCGCCGCCGATAAGATAGCCGATGGCAACCAGCCATTGGATGCCGCGAACTTCCCGCCTCCCTATGAAGAAAACGAGAGAGTCGATATTGAGAGAGGGTATCCGGATTCAGTAGACGCCACCAAATTTGTACAGCAGACTGCCGGTAAATTCGCGATGGCTTCTATCAGCACCCGCGGCAGAACTTCGGATGGTCGTATCAAGCCGGATCTAGTGGCACCCGGCACGATGATTATCAGCAACCTGTCCTCTCATTTATCCACTACATTCGGCAGATCGGGACCTCCCGGCAGAACCACCGGAAGACAGGATTATCCGTTTGAGTGGAATTTTGTCAGACCTTCCAACACAAACTACGTCTATATGAGCGGTACCAGTACTTCGGCTGCCTTTGTCTCCGGTGCTGCCTTAATCACCAGACAGTATTATGTCGCCTTGCATGACTTAACGATCGCTCCCATGCCCACCGCCTCTTTGGTTAAAGCTACCCTGATTCATGGCGCCACCAATATGGCTATGACAGGTTATCCGAACCAATATGACCAGATTCTGGATGGACAGCGTATTGATGAAGCCTTTGATGATACACAGCATATCGCAGACACCAGCCAGGGATGGGGTCGTTTGAATATCTACAAAGCGTTATTCCCACTCGCTCCGAGAGTACAGCGTTTTGACGATAACATCACCGGTATTGACGCCGATGTGATCTCTTATAAAGTGAACGTGGACAATACCGACGTCCCCTTCGAGGTTACCTTAGTCTGGTCTGATGAATCGGCCGCCCCGAACACATGGCCGGTATTAAAGCACAACCTGGACTTAGTGGTAGTCGATCCGGCTGGTATCGTTTACCGCGGTAACCAATTCGGTCAACCCCCCACCCAGGATCCGAACATCTCGGTCCCTATGGCCACCGGTACCGACACCCTGAACAATGTAGAAAGAATTATTATCCCGAAGCCCAAAATTAAAGGGGAGTACCGTATCAGTGTGATTCCTTCGAGTTTACCGAAAGCACCTGGCGGACCGGTTAAATACGCTATTGTTTACTCCGGTGGATTCTCAGATTTACCTGCTGAACAACCCATTCCCGTGATGAACCGCACCACCTTATTGTTATTAGGCGCTTTACTACTGGGCATTGGATTATTCGGCATTCGCAAAGGCTTGGTTGCCAAGAAACAAGCGTAGCTTTCATATTACTTTGATCCAAAGACACCTGGTTGACAAAAACCAGGTGTCTTTTTTTTAACGATGAAGAAAAATAAACAGCTCAAAAAAACAAAATGGTGGTTAGATCCGGTATTTCGGTTTGTCTTGCTTTCAGGCATCACGCTGCTGGTGCTTTTGTTGGTCACCTCTCTGCGTGGGGTAGAATCTGTTTTAATTCAGGTAACCAGCTTGATTTTATCGAAAATCCTCTCCTTGTTGCAGATTCCCTATGAATCCCATTTTCTTGACTCGCAATTTGCTTTCCAGATTCTGGATGGAACAAAATTGAAGTATATGATTGTGCCGGATTGTACAGGCATCTATCCGTTCTCGATCCTAACCAGCTTTATCATTGGCTATCCAACCACCTGGAAACATAAAGGGACGGGGCTCCTATTCGCAGTACTGCTGACCGGTACCGTCAACTTTCTCCGTTTAACGTTACTCATACAAATCGGAAGGATTTCTCTCTCCTCTTTTCATCTCTGGCACACCCTCATTTGGCAATCCAGCTTTTTATTGCTCATCGTGGGTTTTTATTTTGGATGGACAGCATGGATCGCAAAAAATCAGTAGCGTTTCGTTTTTTTCTGTATTTGGGTTTCTTCTTCTTAGGTTCTCTCTTGTTGGTCATGCCCTATCTCTGGATTAAACTATCTGTTGTCAGGTTCTTGTTGCAAACCTGGTTGGGACCGAAAACCCCCTATGTTCGCCCTATACCGTATTATAGAGGTATCAACCTTCAATACCCGTTTTTAGCTGCTTTGACTTGGTGCTTACCCTTTCCAAGCAAACAACAGTCTTTTCCTTGGAAACAGATAACCTTCACTCTGCTGGGATGCCTTTGTCTGTTACTCATCGATTGTGTGGTGTCTGGAGGGGAAATTATCAGTCAAACTCTCACCCATCCATCGAATTGGCTGTCTTTCTTTGTCCTATTTTCTCTCTCGCTGGGTCCTATTCTATACCCGTTGATCGTCTGGTCTTTGTTGATTTTTCCACATCAAAAAGAGGCTGTAAACGCTCCTGCCAGAGCAAAGCCAAAGCGCTGACCAGTTCCGGATACGAATCCTCATTGTTCACCGTTAGTATTGGCGTATCCTTATATTCCTGCCAAAGGAAGCTTGTTTGGGAAGCCAACATCTTCTTCAATTGTTCTTCCGAAACCCCTTTCGATTGAACTCTCTCCTGTAGAATCGACCAACGGGCTTGAACGATGAGAACGCACCCGCAATATTTTACCAAACCGGACGGAAACAAAATGACACCGTCCAGAATGCATTGTTTATGCTTTGTAATCAATTTTTGGGTCTTTTTGAATATTACAGGCCATAATAAATTTTCAAGCCACTTTTTTTCCATTTCTGAATGAAATACGATCCTGCCGATCGCTTTACGGTTGACAGATCCATCCTGATAGAAGACAGAAGATCCGAAATGTGCTTGCACTTTCTCCCGCACACCATCCTCCAGATAAGCTTCATGGCCCAACCGATCGAGAGAAATCGGGAACCAACCGGTTATTTTTGAAAGAATGCTGGCGACGGTACTTTTGCCGGTACCCATATAGCCTGTTATCCCGATGCAGGTTCGCTTCATTTCATATGACCCAGGTCGAACCCGGTAGCAAGGTGTATGACCAATGGCACGGAAAGAGACCAAGCCTTCTCCATCTTGTCCTTGACTAAGACAGAAACCTGATCACACTCGTCCTTTGGGACTTCCAAAATGATCTCGTCATGAATGGTGAAAATCATAGAAGAGGCAGTACCCCACAGAGCCTGACTAAGGTGTATCATCGCGCTTTTCAGGATATCCGCAGAACTCCCTTGCACAGTCGTGTTGACCGCTAGCCTTTCCCCGAGCTGCCGTACATTTTTCCGGGAACTTGATAACTCCGGTATGGGACGTTTTCTTCCGGAAATCGTCTCTGCATAAGTTTTTATGGTTGCCTCCCGGATGGTTTGCTGGATAAAGCTTTGCACCCCCTTATACACAGAAAAATAAGCCTGGATATAGTCAACGGCTTCCCCATCGGTCATGGATAAAGCTTGGGATAGTCCATAAGGACTCATGCCATAAATAATACCAAACTGGACTGTCTTGGCTAATTTCCTCATAGCAGGAGTAGGTGTTTCTTTCGGAGAGAGATGGAATAAGCTCCTTGCCGTGCTGTCATGAATATCCCCCTGTTGTACAAAAACCGCACTCATCACAGGGTCCTGCGATAAATGAGCGAGTACCCGCAGGTCTATCTGGGAATAATCCGCACTGATAAAAATATTCTCTTTTTTTCTCACCTCGAATAAAGAGCGGACCGAGGTGCCGGTTTCCGATTGAACGGGTAAAGCTTGTAAATTTGGATGGATACTGGTGAGGCGACCTGTTGAAGGTCCGGCTTGAATGTAATTCGTGTGAATCAGTTGGTTGGCATCTAGCCATTTCTCCATAGGTTCCAGATAGGTGTTGAGTATTTTCGTCACTTCCCTGTATTGTAGAACTAAAGCCACCACCGGATGGAGAGGGGCAAGCCTCTCTAACGTTTCTGCATCCGTAGAGAACCCCGTTTTGGTTTTTTTCAGGGGAGGAAGATGGATTTTGTCATACAGAATCAAAGCGAGTTGTTTGGAGGATTGTAGGTTAAAGACCTCTCCGGTCTGTTGGTAAATCGCTTTTTCGATAGATTTTTGCTGCCAGTACAGTGTTTTTTTGGCTGCAAAAAGTTTCTGCTTGGAAAGATGCACTCCTTGATTCTCCATTTCAAACAGACAGGGTATCAACGGAATCTCTAACGTGCGGTATACCTTTTCTAATTGATGTTCCTTTAATCCTTGCCTGGTTTTCTCCACCGCATGGATTACCTCAGAGACACCCGGGTGGTCCTGATTGGTTTGCACCAACAGCCAGTCCTGAAAGGTATATCCCTTACGGTTAGGATCCTGCAGATACCACATGATCATGATATCGTCAACCTGCATGGTTCTAAGCTCTTCACTGGTTAAACATAACCGATGGGCTATCGTTTTCAGGTCAAAGAACAGCGAGACAGCTTCTGGTGAAAACCACTGTCTTTTTAGCTCCCCCATCCAAGAGGGAGCAGAAAAAAGAGAATCCTCTGTCCATGTGCTCATATCATGAGTTTGAATCTCCTGTCCGTTACAGATATACAATTGTGGTTCTTCCAACCAGCAAAAAAGGAACGGTGTCTTGTTCGGCTCCGTTGAGAATAACGGGAAACTCTGGACGCCCGAGTCCAGGTATGCCTTTTTGGAGGGAAGATATCGTCTGAGTAAGGATTGAAATTGGTAGCGCCGCAAGACAGGTTCCAATCGGTTCCAATCCCAACCATGGAAAGCATACTCCTCCATGGTTTTGATCTCTATAGGCACTTCAACATCCAGCTTGATCAATGTTTGATTTCTTCTCAGTATGGCTTCATATTCCCTGATTTTGGGTGAGGGACTCGGGTCACTTGCCAATATATGATCCAGGGAATGGTATTGAGCCAGCCACTTTTGGGCAGTTTTGGGACCGACTCCCGGGATTCCTTGGATATTGTCTGAAGGGTCACCGATGATCGATTTATAATCCACCACCTGATCAGGCGAGATTCCGACTTTGGAAAGCAAGTCAGCTTTTGTGAAAAAGTCGACTTCTCTCTTGCTTTGAGCCGGAGAGATGATCCTGGTTTTATCCTCCTCCAGCAGTTGCCACAAATCTCTGTCACTGCTTAAAATGAGAATTTGATCGATTTCATGCTTGCATTTTGCTGTAAAAGTAGCGATGATATCATCTGCTTCCACCCCCGGTTTTGCATAATAGGGGATTTGCATAGCCGGTAGAACCGTATCGATCATCTCATTCATCTGAAGAATCATCTTGTCCGGCATCACCGGTCGATTGGCTTTGTAAGTCTCCAATACTTCCGTTCTGACCGTTTTTTCCTTGGAATCAAGGCAAAAAATAATATGAGTCGGGTTGGTTAGCTGTACGATCCGAAAAATAGTCTGAATGAAGCCATACAAGGCATTGGTAGGCATGTCATCCTTCGTCGAAAAAAACTCCGATATCGCAAAAAAAGACCGGTACAGGATATTATGGCAATCAACTAACAGGAGCGTTTTCATGGCTCTTGGCTCCCAGTTGTTCCGCCGCGTCCGGTTCAGGCTGGATGCCTTTTTTTCCAATGAATTCCAGAGGTTTCCCCCAGATTCGATAGGTGTGGGTCAGGATAAGAATCAGGAAGAACAGAGCGGTCATGGAAAAAATGAAACCAAAGTCTGTGAAATAGAAAGCTTTTCCAACCGTTAAACCAAACGGGGGAAAATCCAATAAAGCCTGCATAAAGGCCGGGACAAAGATATTTTCCGTAATCAGGTACAGGTAACCCATAAAACAACCATAAAAGAAGATTAACCAGATCTGAAACGAGTTCATATTTGACAATTGGTTGACTCCGCTGGTTTTATACCGTGTCACACTCACAATCATGAAGAAAAGTGCTACAAAAATAACCGAGAAGATCTTTTTCGGTAGATTGTACTTCGTTGGCAGGACTGAGTACAGCTTATTCAATAGATACCCTCTGGAGGCAAATTCTTCGCAAATACCCACAATCAGCCAGCTTCGAACAAAATTAGCGATAAATTGCAAATTGATCGGATTCACAGAAACAAGCAGGGTTTTGGGTTCATAAAAAATCGTCATCAGGAATGGCACCATGATATACAATCCTACCATGGCAAAAACGGTGAAAATAAAGCCCGGTAACATTTTCCCGATGTGTAATCCTAAGGATCGGAAATCCCAATCATCGAGCTTTAAAAAGAGATACGCTAAGATAAACATCATGATATTCGGCAAGGCACTCAAGAACACTCCGATGAGGGATGTGGGCTCCACGGCAAATAATGTCGCCGCCCATCGAACCAGCAGGAAGATTACCCAAGGAAAAAGAAGGATCGCGCCCATATACAATAACATGACACCGATTTCTTTTAATCTGTTCATTTTAGCCTCTTTTGCAAACAAATTGATAGTCTGGCGGATGAGGAGGGATTCGAACCCACGGGACTATTCGTCCTCGGCATTTCAAGTGCCGTGCCTTAAACCACTCGGCCACCCATCCGCACTCATAAAAAGTATACGAATTAATCTTTCTTCATCAAGGAGAACGGTAGATCTTCAGGTAGCTGAATCGTGCCATCTGCCTGTTGGTAATTTTCCATCAAGGAGGCCATACACCTTCCTACCGCTACTCCTGAACCGTTTAATGTATGGGCAAAATTCATTTGCCCTTTTTGATTTCTATACCGAATAGAGGCTCTTCTGGCTTGAAAATCCTTACAATTTGAACAGGAGGAGATTTCTACATAACGCTGCATGCTCGGGAACCAAACTTCCAGATCGTAGGTGATGGAGGAGGAAAATCCGGTTAAGTCTTCAGAACAAAGCAGGACCACCCGATACGGCAGCCGAAGTTGCTGCAAAACACTCTCAGCGTCGCCAATGATTTCCTGTAAAGCCGTTGAAGAGGATTCAGGCAGGGTCAATTGGACTAACTCCACTTTTTCAAATTGATGCACACGGATTAAGCCTCTTGTCTCTTTTCCGGCTGCACCGGCTTCTCTTCGAAAACAGGGAGTGATACAGGTCAGTTTGACAGGCAAGGCATTCTCGTTCAATATTTCTTCCCGATATAGATTGACCAAAGGCACTTCGCCGGTTGGAATCAAGAACTGTCTTTCCGGGAGCTGATACAGATCTTCTTCAAATTTAGGCAGTTGTCCAGATCCTAAAAATATCGCTTCTTTGCCGATTACGGGAGGGTTGATTTCACAATACCCTCTTCGAACGGCATTCTCAAGCATAAAAGCACCGAGTTTTCTGGATAGCTCTGCTCCGGCTCCTTGCAGTAACACAAATTTCGAGCCTCCCAATTTCGCACCCCGGTCAAAATCAATCCACCCAAGTGCCGTGCCTAATTCCCAATGAGATTTTGGCGGGAACGGGAAAGCGGGAATCTCTCCCCATTGTTTGACCACGACATTATCCGATTCTGAATATCCGATCGGGACATGCTCATCCAATAGATTGGGCAACCCCATCCATAATGGCTGAATCGCTTCCTCACAATGGTTGATCTCCTCTTCCGCTGTTTTGATCCGTTCAGTTAAGCTCTGGATCGTTTTTTTTAGTGCTTCTACCGGTTTCCCTTCACGGATAGAAATACCGATTAAATCGGATTGTACTTTTTTTTCATGCACCAGGGCTTCCATGGTTTTCTTCGCTTGTACTCTTTTTTCTTCCCACTGTACCAGTTCCTGTATCAGCTCATGAGACACTTTTCTTTTGGCGAGTGCTTCTTTTAGCCATTCCGGATTTTCTCTGATCCATTTTCTGTCCAGCATTGGATCCCTCCTGTTGTGTTAAAAAGCGTTCAGATAATATTTTTTTCCACTGCTTTATTGTATCACGTAATTTTGCCGCTTCCTCAAACGCCAGCCATTTGGCTTTCTCGTGCATCTCGTTTTCCAGCTCCCAGATCATCCGTTTGACCGTCTCCTGGTCCATTGGCGCTTTTTTTGTATCCCATCCCGGAACGTTTTCCGGTTGTGGATGTTCAGACCATAGCATCTCCTTGACGACTTTTTGAATAGATTCCGGTTGAATATGATTCTCGGTATTGTATTGTATCTGTTTTTCCCGTCTGCGGTTGGTCTCTTCTATCGCATTTCTCATGGAATCGGTCATCGTATCAGCGAAAAGAATAACCCTCCCGTGAACATTTCTGGCGGCACGACCGATGGTTTGAATTAAAGAGGTTTTAGAGCGTAAAAAACCTTCTTTATCGGCATCCAGTATCCCGATTAAGGCGACTTCCGGCAAATCCAATCCTTCTCGAAGCAGGTTTATCCCCACTAAGACATCAAAAGTTCCGTCCCGGAGTTGTTTTAAAATCTCCACCCGTTCCATCGTATCAATATCGGAGTGCAGGTATTTTGCTTTAATGCCTCTCTCCAGGAAACAGACCGATAAATCCTCCGCCATTCGTTTGGTTAAAGTGGTGATCAAACAGCGGAATCCTGTTTGGACGGTGTTTTGTATTTCGGCTTCCAGCGTATCGATTTGATTCTCTGTCGGTCGGATTTCCACATAAGGATCGATTAACCCGGTCGGACGGATGATCTGCTCTGCATACACCTCGCTGATAGACCTCTCTTGGTCTCCGGGTGTTGCCGAAACAAAGACAATGCGGTCCGTTTTGGTTAAAAATTCCTCCCAGCGTAAAGGCCGGTTGTCTAACGCGGAGGGAAGGCGGAATCCATATTCGACAAGATTTTGTTTCCGGCTCTGGTCCCCTCGATACATCCCTTTCAGTTGTGGAACGGTGATATGAGATTCATCAATGAAGGTGAGAAAGGGGGGCTTAAAATAATCGATAATCGTGGAAGGGGTAGATCCTTCCTCCCGAAGCGCCAGATGGCGTGAATAGTTTTCCACACCCGGGCATGAACCTGTTTGTTCAAGGTATTCCAAATCCTGATAGGTTCTTTGTTGGATTCTTTCTGCCTCTAACCACCTGCCGTTCGACTGGAAATACCGGATTCTTTGCGCCACCTCTTCGCGTATTTTTGGCAAAGCAACGTGCAGCCGTTCTCGACTGGTCACAAATTGTTTAGCCTGAAAAAACACAAAGGTATCGATTGCCTGTATTTTTTTTCCTAACATCGGCTGAATCACAGTGATACTCTCTATTCTGTCATCGGAAAACTCGATCCGTATTGCCTGGTCTTCGATTTCAGCCGGAAACACATCGACTAGGTTCCCTCTTACACGTATCGCTCCTCGGGTAAATTGGATATCATTTCTCTCATACTGCAATTTTATCAGTTTTCTGACAAAATCATTTCGATCCATCCGCATTCCCTGATGAATCGGAAATAAATTCTCCAGGTAATCATTAGGCTCCTGCCATCCATAAATACAAGATACCGAAGCGACAACAATCGTATCTTTTCTCTCAATCAGGGATCGTACGGTAGACTGCCGTAGTCTTTCTATCTCTTCGTTGATATCGGCATCTTTCTCGATATAGAGGTCTTTACTGGGTACATAGGCCTCCGGTTGGTAATAATCATAATAACTGACAAAGTACTCTACCTGGTTCTCAGGAAAATAATCCTTGAATTCAGCGTATAATTGTGCGGCTAATGTTTTATTGGGCGCTATCACCAGGCTGGGCCACTGAAGCTCCTGAATGATGTTCGCCATGGTAAAAGTCTTACCGGAACCAGTCACTCCCAGTAAGGTACTAAAACGTTTATCCTGCCGGATGGCATTCAGGATGGTGCGTATCGCCTGCGGTTGGTCGCCCTGCGGTTGATAATAGGATGTCAGTTGAAATGGTTTCATGCTTTCAAATGTAAAAAAAAGGGCACAGCTTGATGCTGTACCCTTTTTTAAACTTACACCGTCACGGTGATTATTCCATCGTTAATCGGATAATGATTACCTTTCTGGTGCTCTGGTTCCACTCTACTTCAGCGCCAAGCGCTTCACTGACAAAACGGATCGGAACAAAGGTTCTGCCGTTCTTGATTTCAGGAGCGGCGTCCATCGTGACGACCTGGTTGTTAATAATCGCCCGGGTAGATCCGATTTGCATAGAGATTACCTTGTCACCGAGAGTAATATTAATCCCCTTGGTTTGCTGTACCCAATCGACCTGTGCACCAAAACCTTCCGCAACCACACGGAACGGTACAAAGGTTCTTCCCTGAGAGATATAAGGTTTGGCATCGATCTGTTTTTGCTGACCGTTTATATTGGCGATATCATTATCGATCTGTAATTCGATGACACTCTTTTTGAAGTTCGGGATCTCGACTACTTTCTTAGTAAAACCATCGTTTGTGCGAACATTGATTTCAATGCGGTTTCTACCGTAAGTGACCGGGATGGTCGCTTCAAAATCAAAGCTAATCAATTTTTCATCGGGGAGGACATCGGCTTCGATACCGTTTACAAAGACCCAGATGGCTCTATTGGTGGCATTTTCCGTTATATTCTTTCTGGAAACCTTGCCTTTGATGGAAACTTCAGTTGCTTCCACCATTTTGTCAGGGATATCAATCGAAATCTGGAGGTTATCCGTCGGTTTCTCGACATTGACGATCTTTTTCGCTATACGACCTGCTTGGTCCTTGGCCACAATTTCAAACACGGTATTTCGTTCCGTTAATACCGTTTCATAACGGAATTTACCATATTCATCGACTTTAACAGGTTGTTGGTTAATGGTCACCACGGAGCCAATTTTGACCAGTCCGGAAATTAAGACCGTGTTCGTTTCCATCACGATATCCACAGGATCAAGGTCGATAAATTGCGGAACAGCATCTTCTTCCACACCGATCGCCATAATCGCTGTGATCATATTCTGCATTGCAGCGCGAACAATAATGACACCACGGTTGCCCGGAGTAATCGTAAAGACTGCCTTTCCTTCACTATCGGCAATCTTGCTGTCATTCACCCCTAAGCCTTCCAGAGTGATCGTCGCACCGGGAACAGGATACTGGGTACCTGCTTCTTTCACGTAGATAACCACTTTGGAGGAGGTCTTTGCTTTCAGTTCCTGGTCACTCAACACCTCCAAACTTAATCCGGCAGCGACATCCATTGCCGCCACTCCGCCGGCCATGTAGAAGTTAGGCATCACAAAACGGGTGTTCTTGTTGTAATACTGCAAGAAAGCCTGTTCTTCACCGGTACCGGTCGGGGTATAGCGTATGATGGTTTCGCGGGCTTTTGGATCTGCGGCGCTCTCATAGAGGTTGCCGTAGATAAATTTCTCACTCTCGGGACCATAGATATTCGGATTAAAAATGGGTCGTCTGACTGCGCTGTTACCGTGATCCGGAATGTATTCATTACCGTCTAATACGACAGAAGCGCCAATCTGTAATGGTAAATCACGTTTATCAGCTGGGTAAACCCTGAGCAACATGTGATTCACTCTTCCGTAGGAGATGTCATAAGCCCTGTCAGAAAGAAGTTCTTTCCCTAAGGGCATCAAAGTATTGGCATCGTACATTTCCGCGGTAGGTCCCTTTAATTCAAGGTACGTATTCGGAAAAGCTTCCCAGTCCATTTTATAGGTGTGGTCTCCGGTACTGACGAGGTAGGAGTAATAGTAATAATATAATTGGTAACGGTTGATGAATCGTCGTTGTGTATAGGACGGAGAGTCATCGGTATACACCAGCGGGTTTCCGTACAGATCAGAAGCATAGGTATTATTGGAATACCGGTTGTTGCCGACTAAACCTCCGGTAGAGGCTATATCTTCCGCGTAGAGGTAATACGTGACTTTCCCTTCCTTGTCAAGGTTCAGGGCATCCTGATAGGTAAGGTGCTTATCCCGGTTAATATCGACAAAACAATAGCCAAACCGGTGAGGGCTGTTGTAAATAGCGCCTAATCCCCAGCCTTTAATAATAGAGGCGCGGTAACGCATCCCACCGTTGTACCATCTGGTTTCCATCAAGGATATGGCCGGCTCCGGATAGATCAAGTGCATCGGCAGTACGATATATTTGCCGTCATCCCACCGCCAATTGCGGGTGTTGTAATAAGTCCAGTGCCCGTAATACGAGTAAGGAGAACCGGTACGGATGGTGGGGTTATAGTAATACGATTGGAATCCGCCGATAGTGAATATTTCATTTTCTAGCTCCCCGATTGTACCGTTTTTGTTGAAATCAAAACCGGCTCTGATATGGAAGAGGGAGTCTGCCCCATCATCACTGCCGAAAATATAGTAATACGTATTGCCGCCGGAACTGATGCCGTAGACAGATCCGGAAGTATTCTCAGGATCGGGTTGGTTATACTGCCAACCAAAATTATACGGAGCGGTAGTGAAGAGCGTAAAACGGGAAGTTTCAGTGGCTGTCCCACCGCAAACGGAAATCTCATTGCCCGCTCCCTTCATGGGAATGCCTTGGGCATTCTTTACGGTAGCAGTAATCCTATACAATCGGTTGTCTGCTGCTGTCATGATAAAGTCCGGGCTACCTGGGGTGGAGAATTCATTGCCTGTAGGATCATCGGTGTTCACAACCTGATAACTCACTTCCGGTAGTACTACTTTTACATTCGCTTTACCGATGTGTTTGCGATCCGGTGTGTAGACAAAGACATCAAATTGGCCCTGGTCGTTTGCACAGAATCCCTTAAATGTATACTTGCCTTCCAGTTTATCTCTGAAATCTATCTCAATCGGAGCAAACGGATTTTTCCCATCAGAATAGAGCATCGTGTTGGATACAAAGGTGTCGTCTGTATTGTGAAGGTCGGTTCGTAACCAATAATACTGAGGTAATTTGGCTCCTTTACCATAGAAGAACTCATTATCAGGATGAGGATCCAAGATCAGCTTATTCCAAATCTCTCTGTCTTGGATCTCTCTCTCACCGGCAGCATCAGGAACGCCGTTGCGTAAATCCACCGGACTGCCGTCAGGGTCTAATACTATCAGCGTGAGCGGTTTCTGGGGATCGCCAAGTTCCGGGGTAACCCCTGCGGTTAAAGGATCCGGATCATAATTGACAATTAAGTCGTTGATAGGTTTCACGTCGATCTTTGACCAAGCAGAAAGATAAACCTCATGGGAAAATTCAAAGAAAGGCCGTAATTCATCCGTCATGGTTGTGGAATCCATGCTTTGTACATTATACACAAAAGACCGGTCATTGTTATCATCCCCGTATTTATAAGCGTTGATATAAATCGGCAAGGTCTCTGTGTCATCGATGATATGGTCAGCCGGAGAAACATTCCCTTTCACTTCCCCTCCGCCAAAATCCCAACCGACCGTTGTGATCTGATTGCCGGATTGGCGGCTGAAATCAAAAGTATAGGCTCCATTGTTCTGGTTGAAGGTTCTGCCGTCAATGATGCCGCCCTGCCATGTATTGGAGGCAAGGTCGTACGTTCCCAGCATTTCTGTTTCAAAATCAGCAAAAGAGATCTTGCCATCTTCGTTAAAATCATCCATCGTATCATACTGGAAGCTTCTGTCAATCTTCGTACTGCTTCTGGGAGGCTTGGTAATCCAACCATCTCCTGCCCCATCATAGGCTTTGGTAGCGGGGTTGTACACGCCGCGATCCTGCCAAGCCACCACCACTGCATCATTACACTCTTTCACCGTTGGTTCATAGGCTGGATCATATCCTTTCGGCTCATACTCCTTTACGGTAACGCCAAGCTTCTGGTCGACATCTGGAAAGAATTCAGTCTTGTCTACCTGGAGGTCAAGCGCATGGGTAATGAACCCTTCTTTTTTTGTCTCACAGCAATCGGCAAATTTTCGTTTCGTCCCGTCATAAAGCTCCACTTCAATCTCGATGAGTCCTCTGTTCACAGGGATAATCTCATCAATCACGAAACAGTTTGCTATGGATCCTGTCATGATCGCATCCGCGATACCCAACTGATATTGCAATCGTTTGTTGTACTCAAGATGAGGGTTGCGGTCTCTTAGGTTCGTATAGGAAACGGTATCTTTAAAACCGATCGAACCGGCTACAGTGTAGGGAGAGGTAGTTGTCGTAAAATCAACCATAGACTGCTCATACCAGTAATAGTTGGTCAGGTCAATGATGATCTCTCCGGTAAAATCATACTGCAACGGTACCTTTTTCAATTCGTTGTACTGATTGTAGGGTTGTGTGTAATACGTGGTATTATCCTGTTGTTTGAAGATCCGTTTCGGGGTGACAAAAGGTCCGGTAATTTTAATCTGTTTAATCAGAAGACGCGTATCTGTTTCACGGAAGCTATAGTGCTCATCGTTATAATTCTTCAATACAAAAAATAAGCCATAATCGGTCAGTGGATAAAACTCAGTACCTAGTTTATTGTACTGATCATACTGCCACTCCATTTCTTTTTCGTAGGTATTCGCAAATCTCTTCCTGGCGGTTGCTTTGGAATGAATAGCGGGATAAGCGTTCCATCCTGAACCCCTGCCGGTATCATTCCAGCCTACATCCGAGGAAACTTTGCCAAGTACGCGGCCGGTATGGGTTTGTCCGCCGGGATAACAGCGCAAGTCATCCTGCCAGTCAAACAGGATAGGATTGTATCTAGATTGGATAAGAGGAGTGGGAGGTACTTTCATGGTAGACAGCGCTAAAGGACCGTGTGTATAATTCACTTTTGAATACTGTAATGCGTGATCCACCCAGTTGACATCAACAAAGTTCAACACCGGGTCCGGTGGAATAACGTTCAGGAAAGCGCTACCCACATAGTCAATACCTTGGTTAAAATCCCGGATGAAATAAGGGGCATGCCCAATCGTAGAGTTGTAATCAAACAAAACCTCTTTTGAGTACACCATCACTTCAACGGGGGTTTCTGAATTGATGGGTCGTGCGATCACCAAGGCTAATCCGCCCTCATCAGAGGTGGAGTAGTTGTTTACATGAACCGGTACACCATAGTTAATAATCGGTCCACCGGCAAATGTGTCACCCCAAGTAATGTCTCCGAAGGGAGGGAACTTAAAATCTGTGTTCACAAAATTCATGATCGGGTTTGCTTTTCCGGTGCCTTCAGAGCAGTCCAGATCGATCCAACGGGAAGGTCCGCCAGAGCCCAGGAAAGTCAGCCCGTCAGCAGCATCATATATATTACCGTACCCGACATCGTCCCACAACCAAAGGAAGTAAGTGTTATCGGTGTTGACTTGCATAATGTATTTATCAAAGCTGGCAGTATCCTGAATGACGCATAACCAGGCAATACCACCGCCGTGAACGTTAAAGAAGAAGAGAGGGTCAATACCGTATTCGCATGAGATAGGAATCGCGGAAGGATCATTCACATCCAACGGATCGTCCGGATCGTAAATCCTGACGGCAAAGGAAGGTTGTCTCTGCTCATAGACAGTCAAGCATTTTTTGTCAGGCATCACAGCAATAGGAGAGGCCAAAATCGGTTCTTTCCATTCCTGGAAGCAATCATAAATGTTTTCATAAGAAGCCGGGAACGGAGGAATCGTAAGCGGGGTATAATACTGTAAAATCCGGGGGGTAGGTAAGTATTTAGGATATTTGTATTCTAATTGGGCTTCAATGGAAAGCTTCCCAAGGCGGAACATCTGTTTTTCCCAGAAGGGATCGACGTATAATCCATCCGGTGGCCGTACCAGTCTGGTGGTATCATCCATACCCTTAGGCAATTCTTCGACTCGAAAAGCTTGGATCTTAAAATACCGGTTTCCATACTGACCTGAATCATCCAGAGAACCTCTGTACGGAGTAAACTGAATCTTGGCTATCGGATCACCGGAGGTTAATAAGCGTGAATCGATATGAGACTGAGTCGTATCAAAATGACCCAGGTCATAAAAATAGACCAGGATCTTCTCATTTTTTTGCGGAGGTGGGTTGAATGAAACGGTCACCTCAGTCGTTCGCTCCACCATCAGAGGAGAGCTGAATTTGACATCCATTCCCAATTTTCCGGGGATGATGGCGATATCGATAAATCGCTTGTCGCCATTTGCACCCATTCGCATCATATTCACTTTGATCTGGTTCTTAAAAACATTTCCGGCGGAAATTAACGTGCCGGCTTCATACACTTCTCCGGCAATCTCCACTTCGGTGAGTCTGCGTACACCGGATCCCGTCTTGACAGGAGTGATGAGGAAATCATCTTCGTTGGCTTCCAGAGGATTCGGAACCAAACCATAATTATTTTCAATAAAGACTTGGTCATCAGACGTGATGCTCAAACCTCCAACCATAAAATCAAAGTTCGTGTATACCCAATTGGAAGATCCTGGAGGATCTTCATAAGGGGCATCGCTGTCTGTATTCGCCACGATAGATCCCGCATTATATTGGTTCACCGCATTTAACCGAATATCACCCACCGATATACGACCTAAACCAGCCAAGTCTACCGGTGTGTCGGCATAGGCAAATTTCGGTGGCGAAGTCGGATCACCGGGAAGCATTCTCATCACGCCGACAGGAATGGGGGCAGAAAGAGGCGCGCCCAGATCGGAATCCCCTATTTTTACCAGGGATCCGGAGTCGAAAAGGGAGTGGAAAATTCTGATGTCGCCGATACTCACTGTAGCATCGTTATCCACATCGGCATACAATGTCCTGAATTGTAAATCAGAATCAAGGGCGCGAAGCGGAACACCGGTCAGTTTATAGGTGAGAGAACCAGTTGCACCAACACGGTAAATATCTTCCCAGCTATCGTATCTTAAATTGGGAGGATTCGAGGAGTTCCACGGATCGGCTTCATCATAATATAACGTATCCGGAGTAAACCGGCGTAAATTAATACCGACGTCGACATCCCCCTGGTTGACGATCGTTGAGGCTTTGAAATTCACGCGATGTCCGTTAATGTCGTAACGCATCGCTGTGGCACGGATATCTCCCGGCTCCACTACCCGAAGGTTATTGCCGGTTTTCTTACGATAGATCCCTTCTCCTAATCCATAATGGGCGTCATTGGAAGTATCGTAATAAAATTCGTTGGAAGAGAAGGCGATTAATGTCCGGTTGAAATCAGGATCAGGGCTTCCATTAACAGCCCCCACGTATTCTTCACCGTAATACTTTTGTTTATAATCATCGTCTAAATTATACGCGGTGCATTTGTCTTCCATGGTCTCGTAGGCTTTAAATACATTGTTCTGTCCATCGTCTTTCCACAGCTCAACACCAATGTACTCTCTGTATTTTAACTTGATGTTGTGGAAAGTGGTGACGGGAATGTAGAATGTATCCGCAGATGGGGATAGTGTAGTAGATTTTTGAACATCCTGAGCAACGCTCAGAATATCTCCCGTGGGAGAGCGTAATCTTGCAGAAACTCTGGCTGGATTGGTATGCATCCACAGGTCCGTCTGAACGCTGATATCATAAGTGGGAGAACCGCATCCTCCTTCTAAAACCTCTGATAAAAGCAAGGCATCGCCAGCCCAGATTCCACCAAGCCACAAGGCATTAAAGGATTTATTTTGGTTAGTTACATTTAAGTTCAACATTGGGTTACTCAGTGTGGCTCTGGTATAACGGGTCGTATTCACGTTGGTCAATCGGATATCGCCTGCTTCGACTGAGAAAGGCAGGATAGTATCATGGTTGCTGTCTTGTTTTCGATAAATAAACTCATCACTGTCATAAAATACTTTGGTCAATCCGAAATCGGTGTGCAATTCATGACCGATCTGCAATGTTTCTGTCTCATTGCCGACAAATGGCACCAAGGGCATATCCTGGTCTAAATCATTCGTAGCGACAAATGTGTAGGGTTGGTAAGTCACAGGCTCATGATAAGAATCAGTCAGTACAATCCATGACTCACGCAGGTCGCCGACCTCAACGAAACCGTTGAAGTTTCCTGAGCCTTTTCGGTAAATAAACTCTCCATCGTCATATAAATTCGGGAACGTTGTTCTGCCGTTAAAAGTAGCGGGCAGATCGACGTGGAATTCATCATTCGGTTCCACGACTGTCGGGTCGGCATCGTAAAAATGTATCAGGTCCAGCCCGATATCCCAATCACTGGTACCAACATAGCTATTGGCCTCAAAATCAACCATATCGATCCAGCCAAACTTGAAGAAACGTTTTGTCGCTCCTCCGGTTCTCCGGTTGTCCCAGAAAAAGACATTTTGCTGATAGGTAGGAGTGGGGCTGGCTTCATTGTATTGATAAGACGGGTCTATGATATAAGGACCTTGGGTGTTGTTCCCGGGTATGTTATCGACTTGGGTATTCGGATTGCTGATACAGCTGCCGGCGACATAGTTTGTCTGGTCGCCGATGTCGGCGCGTGCATAATAGCGTGGGTCGTGGAAAACACCATCCGGATCAAACCATGCCTGCCCCGCATCGTCAATCACGACATACCAGGGGTCGCTCTCGGTGCTCTTTCCGTTCGCTGCCACTACATGGAGGTAAAACCTGGTCCAGAAAACAGGTCTTGTATAAAAACCGTTTTCAACCGTGGCTGGAATATTGATGGTGTTGGTCGAGTCCTTAGCCAATTGACAATTGGGCATCATAAAATCATTTCTGCCCCACCACGCCTGATCAGGTGTTTTTTTCCAGGGAACCTCATCAATTGGATTCCCCACCTCATCCTGATTCCACAAATGGAGTATAGGTGCGATAATGCCACCTTCCTTATTCGCTTCTGCAGCTGAACTCCTATTTATTGAACCCGAATATAAGGAGAAAATAGGTAAAATCATCATTAAAACCAGTACATTTGCCCACAGTTTCTTCATTTACTCTCTCCTTTGCAAAAAAAGAGTTTACTTAGCTTCGTTAACATTTGCACACGATCACTAATAAGCAAAGATGGAGATGATAATCTCACGAGTTGCTTCAATCCATTCTACATCAGCAGATAGTGATTCTGCAACAAACCGCAGTGGCACAAATGTAGTCTCGTTCACTATCGTCGGCGCTTGTTCCATCCGTACTTCCTTACCATTTATTAGGGCTTTCTTTGAGCCAATCTGCATCTCTATCTTCTTTTCCATCCACTCAATAGAAATCCCCTTCACAGCCTGTGTCCAGGTTACTTTCGCTCCAAAAGCCTCCGCAATAAAACGAATAGGAACAAAAGTAGTAGCATTCTTTATAAAAGGCGCTGCATCCAGCTCTTTTTCGCCGGGCAATCCATTGATTAGTACGGCTCTCTTGCCAATCGTCAGTGACACCGTCATCTTACGAAAGACTTCCAGCACCATCTCTGTCTTCGATGTATTGCCTAACAGATCCTTAGCTTCCATTGTGACATTATTTTTCCCATAATCAAGCGCTATTTTGGATTTCCATTGCATATCACTCAACACAGCATGTTGGTTATTGATTGTCAACACGGCATTTTCATTGACTTTTCCGGTTAAAACCAACTCCCGGACATCCACTAATCTTTCTATGGGATCTACTGTCACTACAGGAGCTGTAGTATCACGGTTGACTACTATGATCTTACGGCTCACCTGTTTCTCAGGACTCAGTACTTCAATTATAAATTGGTTCTCGCCTTCTTTCAGAGTGACTGATTTTTCAAATCTCCCCTCGGAAGAGACAGGAACTGTCTCCTGGTTAATCGAAACCTGACTGCCAGGTGAAACAGTTCCCGCAATGATCGCACTGTCTTTATTGGTCAATGTTTCCGTAGGGTCCAAATCAATGGTGCCGGCAGGTTCGGATCCGGCTTCTAACACAAAAACAGAAGCATAGCCATCACCGAGATCAGAATGACTGACTCGGATCTCAATCACACCCTTTGCATTGGGTGTGATATCAAATCGGGCTAATCCGTTTTTATCGGTTTTTCCGTTTCCGGTGACACCGGGACCTTTAAGGTTGACAGAAGCGCCCTCTAATGGTTTATCGGTCCCAAATTCGGAAACATACACGAATAAAGTGCCTGCCTGGTTTGCATAGAGTTTGCCGCTGGTTTTGGCTTCAACGTGCATCGCTTTGACCACATCAAAATCAGCGATATGCATCGCTGGTTTTTCCACCATGTTATAATCAGGCCCCCAATAGACCAATTGAGCTAAATTATCCCACAACCCCGTCGGGGTGATCCGAATGATCGCTTCGGTAGTGCCGTCCACACGGTACTCTGTAGCCCCTCCGGTAATAACGGTACGTGCTTCAACAGCGGCTTCCGCTTTCGCATCATATTGATCACGGTTCTGATCTCCGCTGCCATCCACCATTGGTTTCTGATTGTAGATACCGGCCCGTACCCCCTGAATCATTGGAAAATTCGGTGAACTGTTCGGGGAAAACGTCATATGGAGATGATTTTGCTTGCCATATATCAAATCGTAATTAAAAGTATTCAATAAATCTTTTCCAAAAGCGACACCGGTCGCTTCATCCACGAGGGTGACTTTTGGTTTTCTGGCTTTCCCGTTATGGGTTGGAAAAGCGTCCCAGTCCAACCGATACGTACCGTCTGCATTGGTATAGCCGACAGTATCAGACAGATACTGGTTATAGCGGTAACGAATATCTCCCGGGTAATGCGCTCGGTATCGGTAATTACCTAATCCCCCGGCCACATCACCGAATTTCGAATTCGAGTAAGGATTTTTTCCGATCAAAACGCCATAATCCAACGCGTCATCCGCACTCATTAAATAGAATGTCGCCCCCGGTGTGGACACCATGACACTGTCTTCCGCATCCAGATATCCGTTGGCACCGTTCCAATCTACAAAGCAGTACCCGCCGCCTTTGGGAGAGTTATAGATAGCGCCCCGACCCATACCGCGTATATTATCAGCCGGGGGTAAGTCAAATACTGGAAATAATGCCCATAATCCATTTTCCCACTGCCATATTTCGGTATTGTAATAGGTATAAGAACCAAGTGTGTACCAGGGAGAGGTCCAGGAAGATTTGTACCACAGAGGTAATCCGGCAAAAAAGCTGCCAGTCAGGTAGTTAGGGTCCTTCTCATATTGACCCCAGCCAACGGCATGATACCTTGAGGCTAAGCTGCTGACGATAAAAACATTATTCGTGGTTTCATACCAGTAATACCGCTGATACCCTAGCCGGCTGTAATTAAAGTTATCCGGTTTGGTGGTATAAGGCGTAAACCTGGTCAAGCTACCCACCGCTGCGCATTCCTCTGCTGTCTGATTACCAACGATCGGGTTACCCGTCGCATCAAACAGGAACGGGTAGATCCAATACATGCTGTTATTATGGGTAGTCAGGATAAAGTCAGTATCCTGGCCATTCGATTGTGAAGCACTGCCGCCACTGTATTGAATCTTGTAATCTCTGATGGCGTAAGCTGCATTCGGTGATTTCACCTTGACTTCGACTTTGCCTCGGTGTTTCCGATCCGGAGAGTCGATGAAAACATCAAATTGCCCCTCATCGTTCGCGCAGAATCCCTTAAACAGGTACTTGCCCTCCTCTTTGGCTGAAAAATCAGTCTCGATCGGCAAGAACGGATTTCTGGCGATACTGAACATACGGTAGTTATTGATCATCGTGCCGTCATCATTATGAAGATCGGTTCTAAGCCAGTAGTATCTGGGTAGAACCGCTTTCGGTCCATAAAAAGCTTTGTTATCTTTATGCGGGTCTTTAATCAGGACGTTCCAGATATTAATGTCTTCTACCAGGTTATTGCCTGACGGATCTGCAATACCCTTAGACAAATCCACCGGATTCCCATCGCTGTCAAGCAGGTTAAAGGTGAGCGGAGTCTCTCCCTGTAGTAATTCAGGAACACAACCGGCCGTTAACGGTTCTGGTGCAAACGTCACCACCCAGTCATTTTTGGGAACGACATCAAGTGGTTTCAAGCCAGATAAATATACTTCATGTGAAAACTCATACGGCTTCGTGAGACTGTACCATGGTGAGAACCCTCTGTCATTATCATCATCGCCGTATTTAAAAGCGGTGATGTACAGAGGCAGGATCTCGAAATCATCGATCACATGGTCCGGAAGGTTCTTCCGGCTGACCGGCCCTCCGAAGTCCATGCCGATCGTATCGACCAAAGCACCGTTCTCAGCACTCAGGTCAAATAGGTAGGTACCGTCGTTTCGTTGGAAGGTTCTGGCATCCATCACACCGGCTTTCCAAGTATTGGATGCCATATCGTAGGTACCGATTATTTCCGTTTCGTAATCCTGGTAAGATACCTTCCCATCGCTATTGATATCAAAATATTCATTCAACTGCGGAGCGACATTAGAATAAGCACTGGATCGGGGAGGAACAGTAATCCAACCGTCTCCTGCGCCGTTCACTTTTCCGGAGGCATCCTTGACACCTCTGTCCTGCCACATTAATACGAGTGCATCGTTACAGGGAATGATATGGTCAGCGGGCTTCATGCCTTTTGTATCGTATTCCTTGACCTGTACCTGCACTTTCGTGTCGGTATCAATCGTCACGCTTTCGATATCAGTGGTCACTTCCAACCCGTTGATCGGCAAATCATCCAGAATCTCATTACAGCAATCCTGGTATTTTTTTATCGTACCGTCATATAACTCTACCGTGATGGATAATTTTCCGTTTGAGATCGGAATAATTTCATCAATATAAAGCAGTGTCTGATAGGTAAAACTGGGGTTGGAGCCGACTGGCCAAGAATCGCCGTTATCAATCATATACTCCGTTACAGTACTGAAACGGCTGCCGTACCACATCTTGCGGCTTTCTTGCAACCTCGCGTTTCGGGATTTATATACAAAGCTGTCAACCGATTTCGGGGAAGCGACGTTGGATAGGTCAATTGGAGGATTAAGATAAGGAGCCTGATCTCTAGCACCAAACGAATACAGATCATAATTCGTAGTATCGATGACCACTTTCCCGCTGAAATCGTATTGTACCGGTAAGCCATCCGGATAGGTCGTGCGGTAGGATTGAGTAACCGCGCCGGTAGCACCTACTCTTTCAAAGACACGAGGCCTCATAAAGGCGCCCTCCACCGTAATCGCCTTAATGTTCAGGTCAGGTCTTCTGGCCTGGGCATCCCACCATATACGGTTATCCGATCCATCATGGAGGATGAAGCTAATACCATAATCGGTGAAGGGGAACATCTCGGTTCCCAGTTTGTTATACATATCGGGCCATAAGGAAGGATACGAATTAAATCCACAAAAATACTCATTCTTGGGAATTCTACCGGTATGCGTCTGGCCGCCGGGATAAGCGCGGATATCGTGAATGTAGTCTTCCAAAATCGGATTGTAGTCGGCATGGATCATCGGGGTAGGGTAGATCATCGGACTCAGGGCATCTGCCCCGGAGGTATAATTCACTTTCGAGTTCTGTAAGCCATGGTCGATGATCTGGAATTCACCGAAGTTTACTTTCGGGTCCGGTTCCAGTACTTTCAGATCCAAGGTGCCGCAATAATCGATTCCGTACCCGGTATCATGAATAAAGGCTCCGCCATGAGGATACCGTGTATTGTAATCATACAGGATTCTGGCTGAATACAGCCGAATCGTCACCGGCGTCTCGGTATTGAACGGTTTCACGGGTACGACGACCCTGCCGCCCTCATCTTCTTCTGACCAACTGGTGACCTGTACCGGTACACCGTATGTCCAGACAGTACCATAATTCTGCGGATAGCAATAAACGGAACAACCACCGTCACCCATCGACTGACAGTAGGATATCTGCGGGTCAACCGTTATGCCATCGAATGAAGGAGCAGTATTGTTCTGGTTGACGATCCAATCCCCCATATTCCAGATCGTTCTGCCGTTGACATCGCCGATAGCAAACGCAAAATAGTACATGCGGTTATTGACCTCACCCAATTTCGGGAAACCGGGGGTGTCGCCGCATATCGTACAAACCGATTGATTAAAGGAGCAGTCGATGTCCCGTATTCGGGCTGGGAACGGGGGGGCCTGCATCCAGTAAGGATTATAGGGATCTCCGCCCACCGGCTTGAAGTATCCGGTCTTGTTGCAATCATAGGTGGATTTCAGGAAATCGTTTACATCCAACACACCGTAGGGAACGTTGTCATACCAGTACCAGAATACGACGGTGTCGTCTTCGTTGTACTGGCCGATATATTTTTGGAACGAGAGCGGTCCCGCTACCGCGGTAAACATAAACTTAATCCCGCCGCCATGAGCATTGTAGTTCATGACCATCGGTTCATCCGGGTGACCGGATATCGCCACATTGGCCGGATCGTTCACATCATTCGGATTATCGGCGTCCATCACCCGCAAGGTAAGATTCGGGAACCGTTGAGGATTGAGTGGTAGGCACTTTTGGTCTGCTTCAAGCTCCATCACCTCGGGAATGATATCGTACTTATTCCACAAGTAACAATCATAACGACCTGTCATTTTCGAAGGGATGGTCGGGCTGGGAACGACGGTCGGAATAGGGTATACGGATTTAAAGGGATTTTTGTCCAATTCCAGTTTGGTCCAAGGATGTTTGGACCAGTACGGGTCAAACATGAATCCGGTCTGTCGGTCGGTATCGTCGATTTCCACATAACTGCCCTGCTGGAGCTCTCCGATCTCGTTGATACGGTAGTCTCCGGCTTTCACGGCACCACCTTGCGGATTGGAGTTGATATACACCAGGTTATCGGTTGTGACACTGACACCGGAGTAAAATGTACAGCCCCAACGCATGTAGCCCGGGTAATAGCCATACTGGTAGTAAGCATAGGTACAACCATATCCGTTGTCGTATTCCCAGTTATCAAAGGTGTTGTAGAACTTGGGATAGTATCGGAAATTACCTTGTTCATCGTAATAATAATAATTCGGATACGGATAATAGAAAGGTAATACCGCTTCACCCGCTGGATGAACCATCGGTCCGTATTGTGAATAGTACCAGTTTTGAGACACCGGTGGGTACCCATAAGCGTATGGTCCTTTTTTCCAGAAATTCTTCGCCAGGCGGATATCTCCTGTACCTGGTCTGGATTCTCCGGGAGGAATCGTAGTCGATTGGGAATGGACTGTATTGTTGTTGACGTCGAGATAGATGCCGCGTCCCCACTCGTTGTCCCATACAATTACTTTAGATTTATAGGAACTGTGTCCTGCCCAATTGTAATCAAAACCATCGCCTACATCTAAATCACCTGCAGCGACAATGGTACCTTTTTTATAGGTACTGGTGATCGTACCGCCACCGCTGACGATGACACAATCACCGAGGCGGATATCGCCCTCCTCGACAATCGGGTTGTCCGGATCTCCCAAATGCGCGTATGCATTGTATTTATATCCAATCGGATCGTTAAACAAAGGAGAATTATAGGGTCCGCTGCCACTGGCGCCAATAGGCGCGAGTGGATCATGTACCCCGATAGGAACATTGTTGGCTCTATAGGTTTTACCAAGGTCCAGGTCTCCGGCCGAAACCTGAGAACCTTCCAGATAAGAATCGATCGCGGTTAAACGAACATCAAACCGAGTCATGGTCTGAGAATAATCCCGGTCGTAATACACGTATTTTTTCTTTTGGATTCCGATCGGGGCGTCCTGTGGAAATAAAGGTGTCTGTATAGTTCTATAATTTCGGTACACTTCCCAATCCTGGGATTGGACTACACTGCCCTGAGCGTAGGAAGAGAAACCGACTAACCGAATATCGCCCTGGTCGGCAAAACCGTTCTCGTTCATGTCAACATAGACCAGTATTTTGACTTCGCTGCCGGCAATATACACCGCACTGCCCAATAACGCATTCGATGGAACGTACATTTTCCAGGTCGAGGCAGCTTGGGTATCGCCCACTTGAACACAATCCACATCCGTGCTGATGACAACCGTTCCCTGATTGTAAGCACCTGTCACGCCTTCTACCGAATAATTCACCGCGGTCAGACGAATATCGCCTGCCGTGACATTTTGTGAGCTATCCATGTCCACATAGACATATTGCTTCCCGTTTTCGGGTCCGGCAACGCCTACCGGCAAGTCGTACTGCTCATAATACACATCTTTTGTCGGATCAATCGGCAAAGGGGATTTCACGCCGCCTTTTTCGAGAAACGCCAAGATCTCGAGCCTGTCACGGGTACCGTCTTCTTTGCAGGTGCCGCGGTAAGGTGTGTATTCAAAACTGATCTCGGGATTTTTATCGTCCAATATTCTGTAATCAGCATACATATTCCACGGGTTGTGCGGATCGATCTTTCCGGGTGGTTGATAGAAGGTAAAACGAACTGAGGGCGCTAATTCAAGATCATCATTATTGTGGTGAGGTAATATCTGAGCCGGAATAAAAGAGCTGTTTCCATTATAATATCCTACAGCTGGTGATTGCGACCACGGGTAGTTTCCTTGTTGCCAAAAGTTCTTGTTTCCATAATTGTAGTTATATTGGAAAGTACCATCTTCATACAGTACTATTTGCACTTCGTATTTCGGATATAATCCATCATACCGAGAATCACTCCAATAGGAATTGTAGTAGGAATATCGGTCATACGAAAAATTCACAAGCCAAGTGATGACCAAACGCCTTGGGGTGGATTCTTCGTCCACATAAGCCCAAATACCAGTTGTCAAAGGCTGGTCATCTATATTATATTCTCCGACATAATCCGCATACCCATAAGGCATCATACCGTACGGATAACTATAATCGTTATAATATCCGACTTCTCCACCGGAGTATTGGTAATACGATCCGGCTGGGCGGTTCCATAAAGCGGTATAAAAACGACAGGGTGAGATCGGCCATCCCGTATAGTATAATCCGCCGTACGCGTATAAGGAGGGTGTTCGCTTGCCATAACTGGTGGGATACATCCAAGTATATAGATTATAATAATGACTCATTAAATAATCTACTGCCCAGTAAGGTTGAGCAATCGTCCCGATAGGACCTCCTCCATTATTTAATTGAATGACTGGATATGGGTCGATCCAGATACGGCGATATTTAGTACTTAAAAACGGGAACGTAAAGGCACCACCGGGGGTAGTGGGTAAATCATAGGCATAAGGACCTCTTCTCGGTCCGCCCAAAGGTGTACGCCGATTTTCAGGCCTCCAATGACCCCACCAGTCAGGTACAGTCAAATACATCAATGGATCCGACCATCGACCGGAAGCATAGTTAACTGGCCACCAGGCACCCGAACCATTACCTCTTCGGTTATCAAAATTCAAGGATACACGATAATCCCACTCGTCTTCGCCTTCCGGTGCTTTCGGAAGCCACTCATGAGCAACGACTGATTCTGCATAATAGGCTTGTGGAGCCGGTACGCCGCCAAAACCGGCCACTTCCGGTTCTTTCACGATTAAGTGGACTTGGTTGTCTTTCCCCACAGGGGTGTTCAGCTTGGCGGTGATGTGGGTGGTTTGCTCGACCTGGAAAGGTTTGTCCAGCTGAATATCCATGTCCAGCAAACCGGGCATCACTTCCATATCGATCGCTCTGCCGTCTCCGGATTTTCCCATACTCATCATATGGAGCTGGGCTTGCCGGATCCAAAAGTCATACTCATCAACTGGGCTGTTGCATGGGTAGTGTTTGCCGCCAAAATCCATCTCGGTCAGACGGATATCACCGCTGTTTACATACCCGTCAGCGGATTGATATAAGGTTTCTCCTTCGTCATACTCGCCAGTAACATTGTAATCGGGATCGTCTACAAACATTAATAACGATGGGACCTGGAACAGAGTCAAGCCGATATCGAGGTCTCCGGGCATGACATGGGTACGTTTGTCATAGGTGATTCGCTGACCGTTTCGTTCGACCGTGACGGTAGACAAACGTAGATCACCCATCTCAATTCGATATATTCCGCCGGGAGGTACAGGGAGTGGATTAACAAGAGTGTACATTTCTTTGCGGTAAAATGCCTCTCCACACCCGTAATGCGGTTCATAATAATCGGGATCGTCCGGATTAGTACTGAAACTATCCGGAGCGTTCACGTCATGATAAAAATCAATGGATTGAAAATTGCTTAATAAAAAATTATGGTCAAATGAGAAATTCCCATCGGTCGTACCGATGTACTCTTCCCCGATCCGACCATTGATATAATCATCGGAATCATTCTGCGCCACCGGTTGGAGGGTGTCGATATTGGCACAGATATTGGCGTCTATTCCGTTATCGGCAAAAATCTCGACACCAAGAAATCCTCTGTATCCGAGAGAGATATCATGAAAGGTGGTAGCGGGCACGATAAATTCTCTGCCGGTAGTATCTAACACAGTGGATTTCTGGATCCGCTGGGACTGCGGAGGCACATCCCCATTCGCAGAGAATAATCGGGCTGCGGTCACGGAAGGATTGACACCCAGCCAGATATCGGTTTCCACGGAAAGATCGTATTTGTCTGTACCATTGCAGTTTGCCTCTAACACTTCAGCAAAAATCATGACATCAGATGCAAAGATACCAGGACCGATCAATCCATTACTGTCCTGTCGGGTATTGACATTGGATAGCCGAATATCACCGACTTGGACTTCGGGGTTTGGAACCCCGTTCAATTTCATGTAGATAAAATTCCCGATAGAATACCTGGCAGCGCTACCGGTATGAATCTCTTCCCCTTGCTCGATCACAGGGTTGCCGTTGTCATTAAAATTCACCAACGGCATACCGACATCTTTATCGGTAGCGTTGACGATGGATCCCGGGTTATAGGTATACGTAACACCGTCTTTTATGACAGACACCATGGTGATTCTTTGATCAGCGGGTTGGACGGAATTACGCGTAGCCAGATCGGTTAATGGGTCCTGAACGTGGTTGGCTCCCAAAGAGTAAATAAATTCCGGCCAATCATAGGTATTATTGGCTACAATATGGTCCGTATGCCATTCTTCCAGGTAATCGGCTGTTTGGTAGGTATTTGAGCCGATAGTGACTTCAACGCCGTCGTTTCTGAACCGAAACTGCTCCAATCGAAGATCCCAATCGCCCTCCATGACGGTACCATCAGAAATGATGCCCATCGGATCACGGTTACCGGCCGCGATATAGTCCACCATATCGACCCATCCGATGCGCCAAGCCCTACCGGTCTGCAGTTTATCATAAAAATAGATCTCAGGACGGTAGCTTGGTTCCTTAGGATTCAACACATAGGGTCCTTGTGTATTGGAGAGTGGGTCTACCTGAGCGCGGGGATTATTCTCACAACGCCCGGGTATATAAGCAGGATGATCTTTATCGGATAACACATCATAATTGGAGTCATGAAAATTGCCATCCGGGTCTAACCACATATTGAAGGAGGAGTCAATGACACCCACCCATCTGTTTTCCGGTTTGCTTTTTCCGCTATCGGCCCGTATGGTCAGAAATAACTCAAACCAATAGACCGGTGAACCGGGCATGTATACTTCTTTCCTGCCCCAACTGCTGCCTCTGGTGAATTCCCAAGGAAAAAACCTTCCTGAGACAGAAGCTTTGGTCTTATCGGCAGGGTCAGGGTCGATAGGTGTACCATCGGTATCATACCCAGCCCGATGCAATCGCATCGCCATAAAAGTCGCCTGTTTGTTACCGGTATTGGCTGACCATACCAGTGACGAATAGTTTCCGTTCATTGGCAGCATGCCAAACCATAAAATCAGGGTTATACAAATGCTTACTATTCTTTTCATCCTACCCACTCCTTTTTCGGTTTGCCTTTAGATAAGATCAACAACTTTAACCGTTCGAGTAGATTCCACCCACTCCACTTCCAAACCTAAGGCTTCCGTAATAAAACGTAAAGGAACAAACGTTACGCTCTGAACAATTTCAGGAGCAACTTCAAGCGTCATCACTTCCTGATTGACATTGACCTGTTTTGTACCGACAACTAATCGTATCTCTTTATTTTGATACCGAATGGTAATACCTTTCGTCGTGGTTTGATAGGCTACTTCTGCGCCGAATGACTCTGCAATCATTCGAAGAGGAACCATCGTTCTGGCTTGTTTGATATAAGGCGGTACCGGTAAGGTCTGAACAGGAAGACCATCTTTATACACTGTCTTGCTGCCAATCTGTAATTCTATCACCCTTTTTCGGTATACATAGATTTCATGGGAAACGGTGGCTTCATTGCCGGCATGATCCAACACGTGAAATGAAAACACATTTTTACCCAACACAACCGGAAGGGTTAATTCCCAACTTTGATTTTTCTGTACGGCTGTTTTTTCACCGCAAGAAATCACCGAATCTTCATTTACGGTGCCACGCAGTGTGACAGAGGTAATATCCACTTGTTGACCGATCTCATCAAAGGTAAGTTTCGGTGCCAGAGAATCCACTACTATTTCCAGAATTTCCTCTTTTACTTTATCCTCTTCCTTAATCTGTATCCGTATCGTGTTTTTACCTTCCTGTAAGGTGATCATGAGGGTAAATCTACCTGTTTTGTCAGATTGGGTTTCCGTATCATTCACGAGAACGGTCAGGTTAGGTTTCGTTACGCCGCTTAACTGAAGCTGCTTTTGATTGGTAATCGTGGGGACTGTATCCATATGGAGGAAAATTTCGCGTTTGTCCTTACCGACATATAATGTGGTGATACCCTTAATCATCTTCTCTTTTTCTGCTGTGATAGTGAGCAATCCTTCCTCTGAAGGAGTAATGTCGATCGTACAGATACCTTCGCTGTTAGAACGGGCTTTGTCGTTTGTTCCCGCACCAATAATTCTTACCTCTGCGCTCTCAATAGGCTTTTTGGTAGCAATATCGGTCACCTTGATATGAAGAGTCACTTTATTCTTAGGTAACAAATCCCCTAACGGATTGACTTCAATTCCCAATCCCAATGCGACATCAAAGTGGGAGTATTCGTTTAAGCCTACATCAATATCTTCATATTCACCAAATCCGCCTTTTAAAAGAATATAACGGATAGTACCAAGCGAGATCCCGGTACCGGCTGGTGTCATTTTGATATAGGTTTCGGGAACTTGGTCGGGACCCATCTTCATCTGACCTTCCACATTCATTTCGGCACGGCCTCCAAGAAATAGGATTCTTCCGTTTTCTTTCAGGGGTAAATCGCGCGAATCGGCTTGATAAGCTTGTACAATAATATGGTTCTCCACGCCGTACACCAAATCGTAATAACTTGGTTCTAACAACTCTTTGCTCATCGGTAAACGGGTACGCCCTTCCAGGAATCGGAATTCTGGTCCTTTGATACTGACAAATAAGTCCGGATGGGCATCCCAATCCAGTCTGAACATAGATAACGAGTTCTGGAAGAACCGCTGTCCGCCGTACCGGAAACGATAATACACATTCGTCGGACCATACGCATCAAATGCCGGTATACCCGCTACATCATTCCAAGCCGGGTTGGTGGTTAAACGGTTTTTGCCGATAAAACATCCCAGGAAACTCTCCGTTAAGCCCATATCATTCGCATAGTATAGGAAAGAAGCCCTTCCTTCCTGGTCTAAACTGATAGAATCATGGAAAGTTAAAATCTGGTCTCGATTGATATCCGGGAAACAATAGCCCCCCTTATAGATGGAGTTATAAATACAACCTAAACCCCAGCCGGAATCGTATTGCATATTTTCCGGCGGAATATCACCGATTATGGTCGTCGAGTACCAGCCCCCAGACGTCAGAATTGAACCGGTGTAGTACAACCAACCACCACGGAATCCGTCAACATACAATCGTTCATGGTTCAATAAATCGATATTCCCATTCAGGTTCTTGTCCACTCCGATCAAGTTATAGTATCTTGGAGCGCTGAGAGCCCTGTACTGGAAATTCCGGAGGAAAGTATTCGTAACGGTAATCCTGGCATCATCGGTTCCTTCACATATAGAAGCGCCGGCAGTACCTTTCAGGATGTCGCCTTGCGCATCGAATACTTGTACAGAAACCGTGTAAACACGCCTGTCCATCGCAGTCATGATAAAGTCAGGACTACCAGGCACTTCGAAGACTGTTTTGGTTGGATCTTCGTTATTCACGATCTGATAATTAATGGAAGGCAGTTTAACGGAGACCGTAGTCTCTCCGTATCTCCTTCTGTCAGGGGTATAAAACCGAACCAGGAAGCTTCCTGCGTCATTAGCGCAGAAATTATAGAATGTGTAGACCCCTTCATTGGATTTTGTAAAATCGATCCGGATCGGATCGAAAGGAGTCATGGCAGAGAAATAGATCGACTCATTGTCGTACAGGGTAGCATCATTATTGTGCAGATCGGTTCTCACCCAATAATACTGTGGTAATTTTGCATCCATACCGAAAAAGTCCTTATTGTCAAGGTGTGGATCCTGAACCAGGATGTTCCAGACGTTTCTGTCTAATGCTTTCACGATATTGTGTTGATCAGGTAAACCCATAGTCAGATCAACCGGATTGCCTTGTTCATCCATAACCGCAAATGAGAGAGGCTTAGCAGGATCCACTAATTCCGGCGTAACCCCTGCTGTAATGGGATCCGGACCATAGTTAATCACCAACTCGTTGCGAGGGGCTGGCATGATTTTGGTCATGCCGGACAGATAGACTTCATGGGAATGCTCGTTTGGTGCGAACGGTGACCATAATGGGGTGTTTGCCCGATCGTTATTATCATCTCCATATTTATAAGCATTGATATAGATGGGGATCGTTTCATACTGACTGATAATATGATCCTGCTTTTTGTCAAATGTACCGGCTTCATCCGGAATACCGCCAAAATCATACCCGATGGTGGTGATCTGGGAACTGTTTGCAGCGGATAAATCCAGTGAATACTCACCGTTCTCCCGCATAAACGTTCGGCCGTCTACTACACCGGAGGACCAGGTGTTGGTGGCCATATCATAAGCACCGAGTATCTCGGTCTCATAATCGGCAAATGAAACCTTGCCATCGGCATTTAAATCAAATCCTTCCGGGAATTGGTACGCTTTTTTGTACCAGTTACTGGATCTAGGCGGGTTTGCCAACTGACCGTCGCCCATGCCCACTAATTGCCTGGTTCCCATCTCCAGGTAGCCGCGATCCTGCCAAGCTACCATCACAGCGCTGTTGCAGAATTCAGAGGCTTCCAACCCCTCTTGATCTCCTGCATTGGGAATGGGGATCTTGCCTTCCGTCAGCGTCAGATCTAAGGTATGATCTTCGTCGATTTCCAGTTCTTTTGGCGCTCCGGAAATTTTGATACCGTGTACTGGTAGAGATTGTAATGGGGGATCTTCACAGCATTCTTTGTAAGTATATTCAATACCATTGGCAGCCAGAATGGTTATTTTGATGTCACCGTGCGCTACCGGAATCAACTCGTCAATCAGGAAAACAGGGTTCAACATCCAGTACATCTGTTCAACGGGATTTACACAGTATCCAAAATTGGGGTACGCACCAAAATCATCATCATACCGCCCTACACCCCAATAGAACCATTTTTCATCGTTGTATAGCCAAGGGTTCACTTCATTATCGGGAATAGAAATAGCATCAAAAGGGAATCCCGGATTGGTGACTTTTTTAAAATCTAATGGACCGGTGTGGGTAAGGGCTCCAGCCTTAAATGCATTGTAATAAAATTGGGAAGCACCGCTTCTGAGCTCAAACTTATTGGCATTGGAGGAGTCGATGACCAGTTTCCCGCTGAAATCATAATCGATCGGGATGTTCTGGTAATCATTGTACTCATATCCCGCGCTTAATTTATAGATATATTGATCGCCGGTTAAGGCGGAACCTCTGGTATGGTCTTCCATAAAGGTTCTGGGAAAGGCGAAAGGCCCTTCGATCGTCATCCGAACAATTCTCTGGGTCCCTAATGCATAAAACGAATAGTGATCATAAGGAGTCGTCGTTTTGACATAAAATGCCAATCCATAATCACTCATCGGCATAAATTCGGTACCCAGCTTCACGTATTTATTCTCCCAAATAGCGGGGTAGGCATTCCAGTTATTACCGGGGGGATTCTCATAGTTGGCTATGGTAGCCTCCACCCTGCCGGTATGATCCTGACCGCCTGGATAAGCCCGTAAATCTCTGTTAAAATCACGTGCCATCGGGTAGTAACGGGAAGCAATCTGAGGGGTGGGAGGGGGAAGCGGGGAGACAGCATCGCTGCCGAGAGTGTAACTCACTTTAGAATTCTGTAGGGAATGGTCGATGATCGCCATATCGGTAAAGTTCAGGTCAGCATTGGGTTTGCCCACTTTTACGGAAACTTCACCGCAATAGTCAATTCCCATGCCGGGTTCTAATGCAAAAAACGGAGGATGCTTATAAACACTGTTGTAATCAAATACAGCAGTATTGGTATATAATCGGATATTAATAGGAGTGGCCGGATCCTGAGGCCAGGTCGCAATCACACACTTTCCGCCGTCGTCATATAAATTCTCAGATGTAACCGGCGTCTTGTAAGGAGTAATCAACACCGGCACTCCCCAAGTAGCAATGGAACCAAAAGCTTGTGGAGGCGTGGCAGCCACGTTCGGATAATAAAATCCGTAGTCAGCATTATTTCCAAACACACCATACCGGTCACCCATATTCCAGTCACCGAGTTTTGGAAATTCCGGACCGTCTCCGCAGATCTCGTTCATGGATTGGCCGATTGAGCAGTCCATGTCTTCCAATCCAAGAGGGGGTCTCGGGTTCGGGAACGGGAACGGTGTTCTTATGGAAGGTGGGTTTAATGGTGGATTGACACCTTCAAACCGATCGTATTGAGAGCAATGCTGCCAAGAATACAGCAAATCATGGGCGTCCAAAGCACCGACGACCTGACCGATCACTAGAGGCTCAAACCATCGCCAGTAATCATAGGATCCATCATCCCGGACTTGCACGATGTAGCGCTGTGCACCGCCATTCGGGTTGTTGGTAAAGGTACCGATGGTGGTGAACATGCCTTTGATGCCGCCACCCTTAATATTGTAATTGCCGATAATCGGATTGGGAACGACCTGACAGTTAGGGGTGTGGGCGTTCACCAACGGCATATCAAACCAGATACGTCTGTTGGCAAGGTCTATTCGGACAATCCGCCTGTATTCTCCGACAGATGGAGAGGCTTGTCCGGGTATATAGACGATATCCCCCACTTTGAACACATTAATGTAACCCCCGTCTCGTATTCGCAAATAATACGCACCAACGGGAGAGTTGGTATAATAGGGTGGATACCAGGAATCGGTTAAGCCAAAATCCACTTGAGAATCCATTCCGGATAAGGTAGCGGTTCTTCGCCAGGAAGACATTAACATACCGGAAGGATCGTTGACATCGTCCGGATCATTAAAGTTTTTAATTGTCAAACCAAGCATGGGCTGTCTCTCGTCAAGAGGATTGATACATTCTTTGTCTGGAATGATCTCGATATTGGCCGCATCCACCTCTAAACGGGCAATGCCAAAACAATCATAATTATTCGAGAGTTCCACCGGGATTAGTCGATCAATCGGCGGGTAGACAAAGTATTTTGTCTTTTGATACTCGCCCCAGGGCGATTTGAAATACTCCGGTCTTGTCCATTTGGAATCCCAAATGGTCGGGTCGGAGTAATTATAATTCTGAATATAGGTATACGTGCTATCCTGAGGATTGACAGTGCTTCCCTCAATATCTTTGTAAGCGCGGATCTCTACCCAATCCGGAATACCGGAATCTCTGGAGGTGCCGCGATAAGGGGTAAACTGGAAAGTGGCGACAGGATTATCGGCTGTGATGACACGGAAATCCTCAAATGGCTTCCATTCATCGTAATCATCATAATTCGATCCGCCAATTTCGTTGGTAGGTCTGGCACGTGTCGGTTTGTTAAAATCTGTGATATTTATTTTCCATTGCTCAGCTGAATATTGGCTTAATCTGGGATTGATATAATAAGTCCATGTATTGGGGATAGCGATATCGTTTAAAGCAATTCCATCCACTATCGCCAGATTTTTCAGGGAGCTATACATAGAAGTGGAACCGCTGGTGCCGGTAGTGATGCCGATGACCGGCGCACCGATCACCCAGGTGTTACGGTTCACATTGTTAACCTGATTATAGAGTTTATTAATCTGGGCATTAATCGGGTCAGCATCAGAAGGTACATCTTTCAGAAAATTCATCAGGATGGTGCCGTCCGAGAAAAGAGTGGCCTGAACATCCACCAACGCATAATACCTTCCATTGGATGCGCGATAAGAACCATAGTCGGTTGAACCGAATAAATAGGAGGGATAGGTAGCAGAAGGCCATCCATAGGCTGGGCCGGTTTCATAACGGGTTTGTGCTCTCCATCGGAAAATAACAGAATCATCCGTTTTTAAAATATAAATATTCTCTACATCTCTGTTGACGACATTTCTTCCCTCATAATCAAAAGTAGAAGTGGTGATATTCATCGGGTGATTCGGTGGCAGGATGCTTAAATCATCGCCATAGACCATGATTCTGGCATCCGCGGCGGCGATGGAATCCGGCATACCGGCCATCTGGGTTAAATTCAGAAATCCTTTTTCCGAAACAAAAACGCGGTTGTAGAACCTACCCATATAAGGGAATTCAAATGGCAGTTCGTATTCCCAGATACCCGCGCTGTTTCCGCCATCTCCGTACCAGTTCATGGGCTGGCCTTCAAAGTTATAATCAGCCTGAATATAAGTCCGGTTAAATAACCATTCGTGGTATCGATAGACATTAAACTCATTCGCCAAATTGTCCTGGAGAGTGATATACACTTTCTCTCCCTCTTTCGGAGGGGGGTCGACAGTGACTGTGATCTCAGAAGTTTTCTCCACACGGAGCTTGGTGGAATGGACGCCGTTATTCACATCTTTGTTGATATCTTCTTCAATACCATCTACGGTAACTTTCAGTCCGATATCACCAGGGAGGACTGCGGTATCCGCATACGTAAAATCGCCGTTTCTACCTATACTGATCATATGTACCGGGGATTCCATATACCAGTTGTTCCCACCGGTTACTTCGGATCCGCAGTAATAGGTCGTCTCGTTAATGGTGACATCGGTTAAGCGGACATCGCCTAAGTCGACCGTTGAATTCTCATTTTTATCGTGATAAATCCCGGTGTAATAAGGATCATAATCAAAAGGTTTGGAGTAATCAGGGGTAACAGAAGTGGTATCTAATGGGTAAAACTTGTACACATCGTGTCGTTGTAAATCACTGTCGGTGTAATAAAAATTAGTTAGATTCAGGTTTTCATCGGCATCACCGGGTGCAACCAATGTATTTCTTTTATAATGTATCCTGACATTATTCTGTACCATGTCCACATCGGTAAAACGTTTATCTCCGGCCTCTACTACCTGTTTATTTGGGTTTGACATCCAATAAATCGATTCTCCGCATCCGTAACCGTTACCGGTTGTGTCGTGATATTTATATGTATCGGGTATTTTTTCCAGAATTCTGCCTAAATCCAGTACACTGGAATAATCCTGCGCCCCTACATATTGTTCTCCTGTTCTTTCTTCAACAAGATTGAGATCAAGGTCCTGGGCATTCAGATAATCCTGGGGATGATTAAAGCCGATATTATTGTCATAGGCGCTGTCCCAAAACACTTGGACGCCAAGGTATTCTCTGTACTGAAATTTTACATTATGGAAAGTAGTACCGGGTAATAGATGGTATCTCTCTTTGTCTAAAGCTGGATCTAACACTGTATTTTTTTGTACTCTCTGAGCGGATACCGCAATATCTCCATTGGGAGTTCTTAACGCTACCGCAGCTTCGGAGGGGTTTTTCCCCATGTATAAATCAGTGAGGACTGTCAGATCATACTTATCAGTATGGCAGCCCCCCTCAAATACTTCATACATCATTAATGCATCACCCGTAAACAAGCCCACTCCGCTCTCGAGGGAGAGCCGGTTATAGGAAGGTATTCTTTTCCCGTTTACATTGGTTAAGCGAAGATCACCCGCTGTCACTTTCGTGGAAACAGGGTCCTGGATACGATAAATCCACTCGTTCGGGTCGTACATTTTGTTATAAAAGGAGTTGTCTGCATGCTTTTCATTTTCATTAAAGGATCGGAAGTAATCGCCTTCATCCCAATCACCGGCTTGAACAATCGTGCCCTCAGGATATAGCTTCGTTTCCTCACCGCGTTTCTTCGGTACAGCCGTCAACCTCATATCACCGGCCATGACATGGCCAAAGTAATAAGCTCCGGCATCATCCAGCTGTCGGACGAGGGTAAGGTCGGCACGATAAATTGCTTCATGCGGTCTCTCATTGGCGCCATTTTTGGTAAAAGCACCCGGGGTATACAGTCCGTCTACTTCATTATTAGAAGTCACGCCTTCCGGGGTTAATTCCGTGTGAAATTCCTGGTAAATCTTATTTAACGGATTAATGGGATCCACCTGATAAAAAGGCACCAAAGGCATATTATAGTCCCAGTCGCCATTTGCTTTCGCGATATCGTAACGAACTAAGCCGTCTGAAATCGTGCCATCCCACTTTACTGCCCCGACGAAGGGATAGTCGACCATATCTACCCAGCCTAGTTGCCACAAACGGTCGGAAGCATTGGACTTCTCGTCCTTTTTATAGTCCCAGAAATAGACGTTATTCTGGTATTGCGGGTGGAATTTATTGAAGATATAGGGACCTTTCGTGTTGTTATCAGCATTGGGATCCATTTTTGCATTCAAGTTCACACTACAAGATCCCGCAACGTAGTTATTATTCAGAGGGTATGTTTCAAAAGGCCATCTTGCCGGGATAGGATCGGCGGTAGGGTCATACCGGGAATCTTGGAAGAAGCCATCCGGGTCAAACCATACCTGTCCCTGGTTATCCATAACGACATAGTAAGCATTGCTCTCCTGAGAAATACCTCCTTGCGCCGTTATATTCAAATAGACCTGGGAGTAGTAAAGCGGTTCCACCGCATTGGCGGCAGCGGTGACCGGTATCGGCACACCGTTTGTATTGACCGCTTTGATGATATTTGGCATCAAGAAATTGGTTCTACCCCAGTTTGTCTGGCCCACTTTTTGCCAAGGAAACTGCCTGGCTGGAACCATTAACTTGTTATCCCAGTCGTATCCTACCTGATGAAAAGTAGCTAAATTAAATACTGCAGTTTCATTTTCTGTTTCTGCTTTAGCAATATTGTTGGGCATCAGCATAGTAGGAAACATACCGAAAAGAAATGACACTACAACGGCTAATGTTAAGAGTTTCCTCATCGCAAGACTCTCCTTTTCCCTTTGGCTTTATTCAAACCAATCACTACAAAGTTCAATCTGATCATATTAAGAACTCAATTAAGATCATTTTTATTCTTTCGTTCCATTGAACCGAACCTTGCAAGTATTCCGAAATAAACCGTACCGGTACGCTGGTCCTGCCGTTTCTCAACAAGGGAGGGGCATCCAACTCAACAATTTGGTTGTTCACAACCGCTTTGACAGAACCAACCACCATATCGATGGTCTGGTTTCCTTTTCGAATCGTGATCCCTCTTGTATCCGGGTTCCATGTCAATTCTGCCCCTAACACTTCAGACACGACACGGATAGGCACATAAGTTCTGTTTTGGGATATAAAGGGCGCTTCGTCTATGGTAATTTCGTTGTCATTCACCCTGGCTTGTTTGGATCCGATAAAGAACTCCACACGCTGTTTCTTATATACATACACGCTGATGGATTCTTTTGTCGTATTACCCAACTCATCGGTTGCCATAATGGTAATGATGTTTTTACCGAAAAGGACCGGTACATCCACTGACCAATCCATACCCACTTGCTTGACCGGTAGTTGGTTTACCAGCACAGTCGCATTGGCTTCCGTTTTACCGGATACAGCGACTGTCTGGACTTCCACCCACTGTTGGTCAAGGATAGATTTATCCAGAATCAAGGTAGGCCCGGTTGTTTTCAGCTCAATCGAGATCATCTTTCGGGTGGTCCGGTGATCCCTGTCTTCTAATTCAATGACGACGGTGTTCATCCCTTCTTTTAAGGTAACAGTGTACTGGAAGAAACCATCTTTCTGTATAGACACATTGGTTTTGTTGATCGTCAAACCAGCTACGTCTGCGCTGACTTTCCCTTTCAGGACATATTGGGTTTGGTTGGTTCGGGTGGGGATCTGATCCAGCTGGATTAAATCATTTTTCCCGCTCACGGCGCCGATATCAATCATATTTTTGCCGGAAGCATAGTTTTCTTTCTTGGCTTCGATCAGAATCACTTCTTTGGATGTGGGTGTGATATCAAAATAGCATACACCGCTCTTATCAGTAGTTTTTGATGCTTTCACCCCCGCCCCGTTCAAAGTGACGGAAGCATTTTCCACAGGCATCTTGGTGCCTAATTCCTGAACGATAATCTTTAATTGAGCTTTACCATTGACACTCAGTGGACCGGAAAGCGATGTGGCGATAATCTGCAATCCTTTCATGATGTCGAATCGGGCGATATTGGTGATGTAATAGGTATCTGGTGGCGGTTTTTGAGAGATGTTGTTACTGCCGTACTCTACGTCATAACGCATCAAATCTTTCCTGGTATTGTCGCTGACAATATCAAGAGAGATGGCATCCCCTCCGGTGCCGGTGGGGGTGACGAACATGGTAGTAGAAGGATGTTCCTCTTGTTGCTGAGGATCCCTGGCAACGCGTCCGGACACCCTGTATTCTACTTGGTTTCCGGCTAGCACCATCTTCATATTTTCCTCTAATGGCAAATCTCGTTTATCGGCCGGCAGGAAAATAAACTGAACATGGTTTTCCTGACCGTATATCAGATCATAATAGTTTTCGTTGAAAAATGATTTTCCTAAAGGTTGTAACGTATCAGCGTATCTTGGCTCCACGGTTGGTGGTCGTAATTTGACAACCTTGGAAGGCATAGCATCCCAGTCAATACGATACGTGATATCTCTCGAGTTCACGAACGCCTGCCTGCCTCGATAGTAAGAAGCTAATACCAATTGCCTGCCAAACCGTGTCATCATACTGTCGGGAGAGCTGATCGTATAATTCCATGATGAGCCTGCAACGTCACTGTGGGTAGAGATGGACCAGGTATTCTTTCCAACAAGTCCTCCCACTTCACAGACATCCTCGCCGAACACGTAGAATTCCGTTTCTCCGTTGATATCCAAATTCAGCGAATCGGTATTGCTAAGGCTAAGCGGTTCACCGGATACATCATTGCCCCGTTTATCAAAGTTGGCAAACATGAGTCCGTAATTCTCCGGGGAATAATACGGTCGGTTATAAATAGCACCCAGACCCCACCCTTTGAATGGGCTTAACTTCAAGTTAGCATCAAACACCGGGGTGATGTCATTGAGACCATCGTCGTATTTATAATTCTCTGTATTGTAATACGCGTATCCCTGGGAACGGTACGCATAAAAATAGCCGTAGTCCGTAGTGTAGGAATAGTTATGCGCAAACGGTCTGGTTCGCTCTGTTTCGTTGTTCTCGGCATCTATCCGCCCATTAAGATTTGTGTCCACACCAAAATGGATGTCCCAACGATTCGTGAACATGAGCGCAATCCAGAAATACTTAGAATAAGCGCCGTTACCGGTAGTCATGTTCATCTTTCTGTAGTATCCGGCGCCGTCCCCATAAAAACTGGTAAACCAGGGTTCGATCGCTCTGTAGTAATTCTTCAACGGAGTCGCAAAAGGAGTGAATCGCGCTAACTCCAAATCGGAACCGCCACAAATAGAGACGGATCTTCCGAGTCCTTTGACCGGCCTGCCTTGAGCGTCTTTCACGTTCACTCGAATACGATAAATATCATTGTCACCGGCTGTCATGACAAAGTCAGGCTCACCCGGTACTTCGTATTCGGTCTTTTTCTTGTCGTCATAGTTACTGACAAAGTAAGACACGGTTGGCAAGACTACTTCCACTTTGACGCGTCCCACTTTCCGGCGATCTACAGAATACACGCTGACGGTAAAATCACCGGCGTCGTTGGCGACAAAACCCTTGAAGGCATATTTGCCCTGAGGGCTTTGGGTCATATCAAAACTAATCGCTTCAAATCGACCCGTACTGCCAGAGTACAGAGGCACATTCCCAATCTGTGTCCCGTCATCGTTATGCAGATCAATCCTGGTCCAATAATACTGAGGCAGTGGATCAGGATGGGGGTCTTTGAATAAGTTATTCCATATCGCTTTATGCATGGAAATCGGGTCGATATCCTCTTCCTTTACACCTTGAATCATCTTGTGGGCTTCTTTTAAGATGTCCACCGGTATGCCGGCATCATCCGAAACCAGGAAAGTGAGCGGTTCGGTTGGGTCCTGTAATTCCGGCTGTACGCCAGCGGTGAGGGTACCGGGAATCAAGGATACGCTATATTCTTGCTGAGATTCGATCGGAATCTCGATTCTACCGGCTAAATAGACTTCGTGAGAATACTGCGGATACTCACCGGAAACATTAAAGAATGGGGTAAAGGCACGGTCATTGTTATCGTCACCGTATTTATACGCATTGATGATAATGGGTAGCACTTCATCGTCGCCAATGACACCATCAGGGTTGGTGATGGCATTCGTCTGACGAACGTTTAATCCTCCGAAATCCACACCAATAGTATCCAAACGGCTTCCATTATTCTGGGTGAAAGCCATCGTGTACTTGCCAGACCCTCTCATAAATGTCCTGCCGTCAATAATACCGGAGGACCAAGTATTGGTAGCCATATCATAGGTTCCAATAATTTCCGTCTCCCAATCATTGAAGGACACTTTTCCATTGCTGTTCAAATCATCACTAGGCAGAAAAGCCGTACCCAAAACCGTATAATCGGAAGATCTGGGTGGATTGGTCATCCAGCCATCTCCGGCGCCTTTGATCGCACCGGTGTTGCCATCCAACGCACCACGGTCCTGCCAGGCCACGACGACTGCGTCATTACAAGCTCTTTCTTCGGAAGGTTTGCCCGGATCGTACTGGGATGGGAAGTTTTCGGTCACGAGAAGATCCAGGGTATTGTCGGCATCCACCATCATCTGCTGGCTGCCTTCTATCTTTATGCCAAGGCCTTCTACCGAAATGCCGTCGGTAATATTGTCCTGACAGCAATCCTGATAGGTTTTGGTAGCGCCGTTGGCGGTTTCGACTGTAATCTCGATTTTGCCCGGTCCTGTAGGGATCAGTTCATCCAAAATAAACGTCTTACAATCGTAGTTCATATAAGAGTTCGGTACATACGGATAGGTGGAGGGGATGTAGCCAACGGAGGGGGAATAGAAATACAGGTCGCAATAATATTGAAACCAATATTGGTACTGACCCGATGGAGTGGTGTCATCTTTTGGCCAGTCGCCTTCAAAGAAACCACCACGGGTGTAATCATTTCCGCCGTAATACATGCTGTGGCTATATCGGGCATACTTATTCTTGTTGGCATAGGAAATTACAGCCGGAGTAGCGCGGTACGGGTTGATGATTCGGTTCAGGCCGATACCGTTCACCTCCCAGAGGGCCTGGTTGTTGGCGGTAATCTCCAGATATCCGCTGGTATCGTACTGAATCGGTACGTTGTCGACATTTTTGTATCGATAAGAGGTATCAATCTTGCCACTCGGCTCATCGTATAGCTTCGGGAACATAAACGGTCCTTTGACAATGACCTTGGCGAGTTGCGAACGTTGTTCCAGACGAGGGTCAAAACTGTAGTGGTTCTTCTCCGCATCGCGTAAGTTGAACGCAATACAGTAATCGGTGAGCGGGAAAAATTCTGTTCCCAGTTTCTTGTACATATCGTATATCGCCGGATACGCATTCCGTCCGGATCCTTTGGTCAAAATAGAGGGATCGGCAGAAACTGCTCTACCGGTATGCGTCTGGCCTCCCGGGTAACAGCGTAGCTCTGACCAATCGCGTAAAATGGGGTCATAGTCAGCTTTGATCTGGGGGGTAGGAGGTTGAAGTTTGCTTGTTGCAGAATTTCCCGCTGTATAGTTGTTCTGGGATAATTGTAGCGAACGGTCAAAAATATTCATCTCGGAAAAGTTCAGTACCGGGTCCTGCGGCAGGACACGGAAAGAATAATACCCCAAATAATCGATACCTTCTCCTTTGTCATACGTAAAATATGGAGGATGAGGAATCGTTGAATTGTAGTCAAAGATAGTGTTGGTGGAATATAAGCGGATCGTCAAGGGAGAGTCCATATTTTTCGGATTGGCGACACCCAGCCCGATTCCCCCGTTAAAAT
>JAJFUD010000009.1 GCA_021372585.1 bacterium | reverse complement strand
CTCACCTTTGCAATTTTTGCAGTCCTTCGAGACAACAAACCCTATCAGGTTCCTCCTCATCCTGCTTCATGATTCAGTTTTCAAGGTTCCAAAACCACTTAAATTATTTTTATTCAGGCCCTTGACATTTTATAGCTGGCTTTCTTCTGAAGCTATCTTCATGTGACACTCTGTAATGCTTGAGATCAAACTCATTAAGAATATTTTTTTCTTGATGAGTGTTTCTAATGGCAGGTAGTTGATTAACGCATTCTCAATCAGAGCAGCTAAAGTTTTATCCTCCACTATTGCTTGTGCTTTAGCTTGTTTAATGAGCTCCGGATTTAAAAAAATGGTTACTCGTTGCTTTTCACTATGTGTCATAGTTGATATGGTACAAGTACTTGTACTAGTTGTCAAGCTTTTTATAATTTATTTTTTAATAATTTTCTTTAATTACTCAAAATATTTTTTATTTATTTCATTGCTATAATAATATAATGCTTGTATCCATACGGCTTTGTACAAATCAGAATGGTTTATCAGTAATGACAATGAGAAGTTACTGGCTGCTACTAACTCTTTTGATTATTATTTTTTTTACAAAAAATAAAAAAATTTGACATCAGCAGAAACTAAGTTACTATATGCACGTGAATAATAAACTACCAACCAAACAACGCGTCACTATATTTATCAACCCCGATTTATTAAAACAGGCAAAAGCGCAGGCAGTCCTTGAAGACATCACCTTGGCCAATCTCATTGAAAGAGCGCTTCTTCAGCATTTACCCAAAGAAATTGTGATCAAAAAACCTGAATTAAAAATCTAAGTTAACATCTGGCAATAAAAAACAGAGAGACCCGAGTTAGTCTTTTATTAGTGGTTTGCGTTCTATCAACAGCGTTCTGGATCCGGAGCAGCATCCATACAGATCCATTCTCTCCAAAGCAATATCCTGCGTTTTCAGTTTATCCTGATATACATAAAATATCTGTCCGCGGGAGTATTGCAGTCTTTCATTGATGGTTTTCTCATCTAATCCGATAGATTCAAGCGGAAAATCACTGCTTTTCCCATTCTCGTACACCAGATGCAGAATGCCTTCAGTAATCGTGTAATTTTTTAACATTTCCACATGATACGGGTAATCTTCGCCACTGTAATCAATGTCTGTCATTTCATCACTCCAACGTAAAGATTCATCTACCAGTTATACGGATCGAACTCAATCTCCTCTTGCATACTTAGTACTGCAGAATTGCTCTCGGGAGCGATCGGAAACATTTGTAAGGAGAATTGGTAAGTGAGCCCTTCCTTGTTGCCATCATAACGAGCCAAATAATGTATAGGGACATTTAAGTCCGTTGTATTATGGTCCTGGTATACTTTATCCAGCGCTGTACGGTCATCAAAAATCAGAATGGAGATGTGTTCTGAACGCTTATCATACACAACTAGTTTCTTGACCAGATTTTTTACCTGGATGACATGATTTTTTAATGATAAATCCACAGGGGGAATCAGCACGTATAAAGTTTCGTTAAAGTCCCCTCGCTCTTCTTTCGTCGTTTGAATGATCTCAAAATCGGGTACCAATTCAATTTCCGGGAAAGTGGGAGGAGGTTCCACTGTATGATCAGGGGGTTGTTGGGCATCATTTGTGATTGTTGGTATTTCGGGATTCACCAGTACAGGGGTGGTTTTTTTGCACGATACGCCCCATACACTTAAAAGGACCAACATAACCAGCCAAATTTGTATTCTGTCAGCTTTCATTTGTTATCCTCCTACCTATTTTCGTAACTCTTATGCTTTTAAAAATGATACTCACCGTTTATTGTATCCCGAATCGGTCAACTACCATGCCAAATTACACTCCCCCGGAACATTTTTTACCATTGCCTTTCATCTTTTCTCCCTATGCGATCTTTCCGGGTATTGTTCCCTCTTAATTATACTTTCCTTTCCCCTCTTTTTAAATAGGGTACAGGAGACGGTTCCCTGTATCATGTACCAATTCTATTACAAAAGCGGTAAACAACGATAGGAAAGAGTACTATACTAATCCAGAGATGAATGATAAACGTGAAGGAGAAAAATGAACGATAACCAGAATAATAAAAAGATCAAGATTATCAGCAAAGGACCTTATAAAGTGACAGGCAATATTCCCTTGTATGAAAAATCCATTACCAGAAAAGGAAATACTTACGAATTAACGGAAATTCGGACCATTCCGCATGCACCAGAGTATTCTTTGTGTCGGTGCGGTGAAACCAAAAATACTCCTTTCTGCGACGGGTCTCATAGTAAAGCCGGATTCATCGGCGCAGAAACAGCTTCAAAGAATCCCTATCTAGACAGGGCAAAACTAACCAAAGGTAAAATGGTAGACCTTCTGGACGACAATCGATGTGCATTTGCCAGATTCTGTCATCAAAAGCACGGAACTGTCTGGGAGTTAGTTGAAGAAGGTGACCAGGCTGAACTTTGTCAGGAAGCAATTCAAGGATCGAATGAGTGTCCAACTGGCAGGTTAACGGTTGTAAAGAAATCCGGTGAAAAGATAGAACCGGATTATGACCCATCGATTGAAATAGTACAGGATCCCGAAATGAGGGTGAGTGCGGGTATTTTTGTGAAAGGGCCCTTCCCTCTCGAAGGGGCGGATGGTCAGGACTATGAAATAACCACCAGAAAAGCTTTATGCCGGTGCGGGAAGTCCAAGAATACCCCTTTTTGCGATGCAAACCATGTACAAATCAAATTTAGTGATAAAAGTGGATGAAATAACAGAGTTCCTTATTTGCTATTGGTTATTGGTTATGGGTTCGGATTTCTTGGTGGTTCCATTTTCCCCAGCATCACCACCATGGCTTCGATGGTTTTGCTTTCAATCATCACATGGCCCACCACGGTTACCTCTTCACCATTTTTAAATTCGTCAGGCTTCACCAGTTTATTGTTACGTTGAAATTTCGTATTCTCATGAAAAAGTACCTTGAATACCAGTTCTTTACCTTCCGGATCGGTTGTCACCAAATGAAACGTTTTTTCTGCCAGATTGAAGTCTGTGATCTTTCCAAACAATCTTGGCATTGGCTTTTCTTCACCGGGTTGTTCATTCAAGCGGGATTGAATCTCATAAAAACGCTGTAATTGCTCAGGGGTGAGTAAAAATCTGATATCCACCATTAACTTTTCATGATTCAATTGCAGCAATGCCATCGAATCCCTGATCTCTTTCATGATTCCTTCGACTTTTTCAGGAGTAAATTCTTTAGACCACTGAATCTCTTGAAGCTGGTGGTTAGCGGTATGCATTTTATCTTCCAAACCAGTCAGCGTATTGTGGCTATTCTGGAACAGGATGCCTATTTTACTGACTTGTTCATCTGTCAGCTGAAGCGCTTCCACATAATTAACAGGCGGTTGGTTCTGATTGCCCGGTTGATTATTTCCCCTGCCTTGACCAGGACCTGCTATGGCAATCTGATAGGCTCCTAACAACATTATTAAGGCAAATACGGTATACCGATAGATCTTTTTCATTATTGTCCTCCCAAGATGTAGCTTATAGATTAATAATAGACTCTTCTTGAAATTTGTAAATCAGGATCTGGATTTCTTTTTTACCCTGAACGATTCAACCTTTTCATCGTCCTGTTTCCATTCCTCTTGTCCTGTAAAAAGAATTGAAGTACAAACGCTGCCCCTAACGACATACTGGCACCGAATATAAAGGGTACACGGGCGCCAAAGAGATTCCATAAAACTCCGGCAATAGCGCTGGCTGGTAGCAAGGCGATCCCGACGATGGTGGATTGCATGCCCAGCATGGTCCCTTTCAGATCCCGAGGAGATATTTCGGCAACAAAGGCTCTTTCTACGCCAACGATCAGGGCAGTATACAATCCATAGAGAACAAATGCGGCGATAAGGGTGGTTTGATGGTTTGCGATAGCAAATAGCAGGTAGACGAGCGAAAAAACAAGGTATCCGGAGACCAGAAGTTTCTTTCTGCCGATCCTATCTGACAACCTTCCCAGCGGAAAAGCGAATACCGAAGCTGTGATATTGTAGACAAAATATAGTAGGATGACCGAGATATCCTTAAATCCAACATTTTTTGCCCGTAAGAGTAAAAAAGCATTGGATGAATTTCCCAAAGTAAACATAAAAGTCACAAACAAATACAGTTTCAGCTGTTTATCCAGCTTTCCCATATTCTTCCAGAAAGGCTCTCTCTCCTCAGTGGAACACACTTTTGCTTTCTCTTTGATAAAAAAGAACAGCAACAATCCAATGATAGCAGGGATAATAGACAGTAAAAATAATCTTTTATAATCGAAATTACCGATTGTTCTCATCAATAAAAAATAGGCAGTCAATATACCCAAAGCAGAACCTGCCATATCTAATGCTTTATGGATGCCAAACGCTCTTCCCATGTTGTCTTTATCGGCACTTTCACACACCATAACGTCCCTTGGAGCGGTTCGAATTCCTTTCCCGATACGGTCAATCATACGGGCTCCCAATATGCCTACCCAGGATCCGGCAATAATGAGGGTTAATTTATAAATCACCCCGGCAGCATACCCTATAAAAGCGACTCTTTTTTTTCTGTGAAACCGATCGGTATAGTAACCGCTAAAAACCTTCAAGAGGCTTGCCAGGCTTTCTGCAATGCCTTCAATCAAACCGATTAAAGCCGGGGTAGCACCAAAAGTTGAGGTTATATATAGCGGGAGAATCGGGTACACCATTTCTGCACTGATATCGGAAAAAAAACTGACTAATCCAAGCAGAATAACATTCAACATGCTTTATTCATTCTCCTCATGAGTCAATATTATACAACTGGTTTTTAATCTTGATACAATGATGAAATGCATGAATTGTTTGAATTCTGCTGCATAGTGTGCCTGTGCGCTATAAACCAGCTACTTATTCATGGCTATTTCAGGATGTTATAACCACCCCAGGAGCTTAATTCAGCTACTCTTTGTCCGGATTCATCATAAAAGACCACCAGTACAGAGCCATCATTGATATCAAAGTATTGTGCAATCGTATTGATTAGTTGGTTATTGTATTCAGCAAAATCAATCTTGGTCTCTTTTGTGAGGGTTTGCCAATGGCTTCCCACGACTACTTTGATTTTACTCCAGTCATATGCTTCATATAGGGGAGCGATTGAAATAATCTCCCCTTTGCTGGTTGAAACTAATTCTTCTATTTTTGCTTTAAACCGGCTAAAAGATTCATCGTGTACAGAGAAAGATCTTTTCTCAGACCATGGACTGAATGAATTATCCTGGAAATGAGCCCTTACCTGCCAATAATAGGAGCCATCCTCCTTCAACTCATCGACAGTTCTGTACTGAGTGTTTTTAACCATTCTGGATACCGCTAATTTCGCCTTATCATCTTCAATCTGAATCTGATAGGAATCCGCTTTTTCCACAGCATTCCAGATAAAAAAGAAAGTATAGGTATCTAATTTAGCCTTATCCTGAGGATCCATTAAAACCGGGGGGGTTGATGTCGGAGCGATATCTGTAGCAGTGTCAGCTGAGGGTGTGGTTGAATTTAAATCTGGCTTTCGAATCGAGAACCAGTACTTTTTTGACCAATCTCCAATAATATTATTTGGAAAATGAGCCCTTACCCGCCAATAATAGACATTATCGAATTCTAATCCTTGCGCTAAGGTGAGAGAGGAGCCGGTATTTAATTGCAAGTATACAGTCGTCCAATTCTGGTCTTCCACCTGTATTTCATAAGCAATCGCTTCAGGAACTGTATTCCAAGCAAAACTAACCTCTTTGGATTCTAATTTTGCTTGATTCTGAGGAGATGCCAGGAATAGGTTGCCTAAGTAGTAAAATTTCCCTAGAAATGCCCTTGCTTTAGGATTCTCTGCTGAGCATTTCACGATATCTGCCAAGGCTTCTTCCTTCTTACCGATCGAATAGAAGTACTCTCCCCTTTCATAATAAGCCTCATCAAGGACTCTGCTTATTTCTAAATCAGCAGTAATCTTCAATGCTTCTTCTAAGGCTTTAATCCCTTCCGATAATCTATCTTCATTCACTGCTTTAAGACCCTGTTCTTTAAAAACCAGAAAGCGAGCATCCATCTGTTCTTTTATTGCATAATCCAGTATCAGCTGTAGCTCATTGTCTGCTTTCAGTTTTAGAGCGGACTCTAAAGCTTGAATGCCTTCCTCTAACCGTTTTTCGTTCAGGGCTGTGATCCCTTTTTGTTTCAATGACAAAAAGTCTCTCTCTTGGCGTTTTAAAAGCCCTACTTTACTGCATGATATAGAAGAACAAGAGATGGTAAATATCATCAATGCTGAGAAAAGCAAACGAATCATTCTCTTCATTTTACGCCTTCCTTATAAAGCACTTCTATTCTATACAAGCATAAGTATTTTTACTGATATTAAGGTATTTTTCAATGGTTCAAGCAAAAAAAAAGAAATGGCAGGGGTAAACGAGAACATTGGTCCTCCGTTGAGCGCATAAAAATCTTGTCCGCACAACTTGAAAGACAGCGGTCTGGATCTTAGCCTGAGGATCTGCTATGTTGTCGATAGTTGTCTGACTTTGATTGCTGGACTCAGTTCCACTTTGTCGGCTGATATATCTTTTGTATCAGCCTGAAGGTTTGTAACGTGCTAAAAGTTAATTTCTTTTCTTAGCCTTAACCAGAAAAGGGTGTCCGAAATCGTTCTTACAAATGGACGGATATACAACAGTCAGTTCGTTATAATCTGTCAAGTAATGTACATATCTTGGATAAACTGATTGTTATTCACAAATACGCTTCATTTTGGTGATTAAAAAAGGAGAGAAATGAAACCAATCAAAGAAGACCGCAGGGTACGAATGACAAAGCTGATTCTCCGGGACAGCTTGCTTGAATTGATGAAGAAGAAATCCATCAATAAAATCACCCCGACTGAAATATGCCGGCAGGCAGATATCAACCGAAACACGTTTTATAGTCACTACTCAAGCCCGTATGATCTTCTCATGCAGATAGAGAACGCCCTATACGAAGAAATCAGGCAATCGATCGAACAATCTCTCAAAGCTGAGAATATCTCCGCACTCCTCCTGGAGATATGCCAGTCTATTGTCAAGAACGGGGAGCTTTGCCGAAGGTTGTTGGGCACACTCAAACAAGTTATTTTCCCTGACAACATCATTGCCTTTCCATAAAAAGTGGGTATTTTTGACTATCGGCAAAATTACTCGTGAGTTTTTTTGCTTTGGGGTGAAATCACTCGTATATATTGGATAAGCATTTGACTCACGCCATCAGGAAACAAAATAGCATGGATATGCCTCCAACTGAAAACCTGAAAAAACTACTTTTCAATCATTTGTATTAACCGAAATAGTTATATAATGGTTTAAAAAGAATATTTACATAAGGAAAAATACATATTCAAGATGATTATTTTTAATCTTGTGTACCGTACAAAAATTCTTATGAAGAGAAGTGCCAGTTGCACCGTATGTATGATTGTTATTTTTCAGATGATTCTTAGTAGTTGCACAATAACACCTAAAACAACCAAAGAGACTAACCATAATAAAATAGCGGATAACAACTTATTTCCCCTTTCAGCTCAACATCTCCTTCCAATACAGAATCAAGCGGTTTTCTTAGGAACTGATCAAGATCCATACGCTTTGGGTTGTTTTGATCTAAAACAGCAAACCGTGATTTGGAAAGTAAACCAACAAGATCTTCCATCTCAAAAAAAGCTTCCTCTTTCTGATATATTTTTTTGGCAAGACCATGTTGTGACTTACGACGATTACAGTGTTTTTACTTACCATCTCAAACAGAATAAGTTCTTGCCCTCTATTCAATTGGATAATAGTCAGCCTTATGCCTTTCATGCTGGAGTCCAATATGAGGGTATCCTCTATTTAGCAATAGGTCCACAAGATTGGAATCAGGGAGAAAGCTATATATTAGCTTTTCATATCGATACCCAGCGATTCTTATGGAAATGGAGACTACCCTCTTCTTCTTATGCTTTGTATGTATGCCATGGACTTTTTGTAAACCGAAATAACCTTTATTTCCACTGCAATATTGGGGCATTGTTTTGTATCCCATTAACTAACATCTATACTTTCAATATTGAAACCGAGAAAATCCTTTTTCAGGAGTACACAAAAACTCCCATTTTTAAACTTGAAGAGGGTGGCTTTTTGAAAAAGAACTTTGAAGGAAGCAAGCCATGAAAACAAAAATATTGGTATTTTTAACCATTTTGTCTTTTGGGCTCATGAGTTGCGCTGATCATAAAGCAAAAATTGAAATTGCTTTAGATTTATCATATGATGTCATTCAAAAGATCAAAAGTATCCTACCAGATTTTATGCCAACCTATGAAACAAACATTCATATTACCCTCGATAAAAATCAACCAAACTCAGTATACATCACAGCCAGTATTCTCCCACCAGGCAAGGATATGGATGAAAATACCGGATTTGTTTTTAAATATGATGCAGATAAGCAATTGATGATCCATTCACAACCATTACAAGGAATAGAATCAGACACTTTTGTATTCGGCGATAAGATCATAGTAAAAAGGTGGGCAAAACAGTTTTATTATTATATGTTAAATGAACAAACTTTAGATACCATTACCAGTCCTTTATCGGATCAAAACTTGGAAAATACTTTTGATACCGTATTGATGGATGATAATCAAATCGTTCGTATAGGTTGGTATAGATCAGTGAATGATTATTTTCTCAATGCGTATGACCTGGCCATGACATACTTATGGACATATCCGGATATCAAGCATACGGAGAGTGACATTTTTCCATTACTAGATATGGTGGAGATAGCAGGGAAGCATCATCTGATCTATAGCAAATTTAATAAGAAAACCCATCAATACAATGATCTTTACCATGTTGCATTACAGGCTGATACCGGAAAAATCCTTCTGGATGAAAAACTATTACCCGATATGAATGAGCTCTGGAATACCACCACCCGAACCGCTAACGAGATTGGAAAAAGAGTTATCTGGGATGGAAAAGAAGTGTTCATAGAAGGTCAGGACAAAAATGGCATCTATATCAGCAAATTTGAGATTACTGATGTTGGTTCCCTGAAATCGGTATGGAAAAAAACAATTTCCAATCTCTCTTTTGATGATGTTTCCTTGCCTTCCAGAGGATCTGGATTAAAACAGATCGTTGTATCCAAACAAAACAGCATTTTAATGCCGATTTGGACGCAAAAAGGGCTATTTGATTTGTATTGTATCGATCCTGATGATGGCTCCCAGAGATGGATCTACCAATCCATTCCTATGGAAGAGATCAGCATTCAGCAAAACAAGGATAATATTCTTATTTATTCGGTATTTAATATACCCGGTAGCGATCAATATCCAGTCATGGTTATCGATTCGAAAAGCGGTAAAAAAATATGGGAAAACCGGTTTGAAAGCAAAGAACCAATTGAATATGAATTGTTTAATGGGAGCCTTTATATGTATTCCCCTGATAATAATACACTTATGCAGCATGACATATCGAATGGTGAATTGATTGCAGAACACGTTTTTCAGCAGGATATAATGCTATTCGGGTATTTTTATAAAAACCAGGATCATTTATTTTTCTATATAGAGGATCAACAACCATATAAGTTTAACACTTCTGTGGCTTTATTATACGAAATCAGCGTGATTCCATGAGCGCAACTAACGCATTATTTATGCATACAACTTTAAGAAAGGACAGAGCATTCATTTCCTTAGGAATCTTCTATTTGATATTCATACTTTGTTCCTCAGGTCTTGCTTGTTCACCCAAGCCGGTAACACCGCTTAACATCACACCTATCCTGGATATTACCCAAGAAGAGGCAAAACTTGTCAAAACTCAGCAGACAAAAATTATATCCAGCCATTATTCTTTTATACAGGAGAATACACTTTGTACCGTTTCTAATCAGGGTGTTTTTTTTATCACCGATTTATCATCAGGAGAAAGAAAAGTGTATGTATATCCCGAATGGGCAGGATTTATTGAGTTTTATCCGAACGATATGTCTTTTTTTGGACAAAAGTTATTAATCGACTGTTTTTACAAAAGATACCAAACCTCTATTAATTTGATTGACCTGACCAACAAAACTAAGAAAAACCGTACTGAGTATTTTATGGATCTGAAATATATCGGTAATCAAAAAATATACTATGTACTATACAGTCCTTATGATTCCTCCTATGATTTCATTAAAGCATTGGATTTCAATTTGAAAGATTGTTGGCAATTCCCTCCGAATGACAAGTTCCCTTTATTAAATAAAACTGTATGGGAATACAAGGAAGTGTGTCATATCATTGGGATCAAGAAAGATACAGCAGAGACTTTACTGCATGTCTGTTTAGACCCCAATACTGGAAAAGAGCTATTCCGGGAGGTTTTACAGGAAAATACGAAAAATGGAGTTGAAGTGGTACAGAAAGGCTATCAGATTTGGATCCAAAGCTTGGATGAGAAAGGACTCTATATCACTTCTTATCGACTAAATGCTGATCATGCACTGCATCAGCAATGGGCACGATACTACACAGACAAACCACTCACCATAGAGAATTTTCTTCAGGATGGTGACAAGGACGGGTTACAATATGTTGATAACCGGGGAAAACCATATCTGATTATGCCTATCAGTTATAACAAACAGAATTCGGATCAGTATAAGTATGAAAGTGAATTAATCTGCATTAATCCCGAAGATGGATCTCGCTTCTGGACATCAAAAAAATTCCTATGTTCCTCTCTTCGTCTATATCCAACCAATCAGCATATTATCATAGATCTTGGGATAAATACTCAAATTATCGGCATGAAACCGAAACATGATTTTCTATGCCTCCATCGGGAAACCGGGCAAGGAAATTGGAAAAAAACTTTTCAGGATGAATGCCTGAAGGAATCGCATAGAAGGAAATTGCAGATATCCTGTGATCAGGAATCATTACTGGTTTGGGATTACAAAGAGAATTCTCTCACCAAGATTCTGGCACAAAACGGTAAAACTGCTACTTATCAGTTTAACAAACAAGCATTGTGTTTTGTTCAATTCCTACCCACCGATCAACATACCTATTTTGAGTTTATTGAACGGGATAAGGTGAATTCAACACTATTAAGATCCATTGTGTATAAAGTTGAATAACTTAGCGAGATGTGTACGATGAACCAGGAAGACCAGTTGACCGAACGGGTGAAGAAGCCTACCCAGTACCAGGTTACGATCGGGAAAGAAGATTCCACCTGTTCCGACAATGCAAGAGGGTAGGACTTTTTTGTTGCCCTGAATTCAAATCGGAGAATAGGAAAAAGGATCGACGCTATTCTCTTTAAACGCTTCTAGCAATTTTTTTACCATACTCCAAGGCTGTGTTTTGGACGTTTATATCTGGGTTCCATTGATTCCTGATGCCTTCGTCAATCACCGCAAATCCGGCATTTTGAAGCCATTCGTTTATCTGTTTCACAGCCTCTCCGCTCCACCCATAACATCCAAATGCAGCTGCTTTTTTGTTTTTGAATTTTAATTCTTTCATTAGATGAATAAATCCAGCGACAGAATGCAGAAAACTGTTGTTGATGGTTGGTGAACCGATCACAACCGTTTTGGACTTGAACACTTCCGTTATCAGATCATTTTGATCGCTTTTTGCGAGATTAAACACTTTTACCACCACTTCGGAATCGGCTAATTCTATGCCTTCCGCTATTTTTTCAGCCAGCAGTTTTGTACCGTTCCACATCGTGTCGTAAATGATGGTGATCTGGTTCTCCTGGTAATCGTTAGCCCACTGGGAGTATTTTTCAACAATCTGAATTGGATTGTCCCGCCAAATCACACCATGGCTGGTAGCGACCATATCAATTGGCAAATGAAGCGAAAGCACTTCCTCAAGTTTTTTCTTTAATATTGCGCTGAAGGGAGTCAGAATATTGGCGTAATATTTCATCGCTTCAACGAATAGATCACATGGATCGACCAGATCGTTAAATAACTTTTCAGTGGCTAAATGTTGTCCGAACGCATCGTTACTGAACAAAATGTTGTCTTTGGTGAGGTAGGTTGCCATACTATCAGGCCAATGCAACATTTGCATTTCGACAAAAACCAGCTCTTTGCCATTTCCGATATCTAATTTGTCTCCCGTTTTAACCACCTGAAAATTCCAGTCCTGGTGGTACTGCCCCTTTAACGATTTGACCGCATTGGATGTACAATAAATGGGTTTGTCCGGAATGCGTTTCATCAAAGCAGGCAAACCCCCGCTGTGATCCACTTCCCCATGATTGGCGATGATGTATTCGATTTTGTTTAAATCGATCTCTTTGGCTAAATTTTCGACGAATTCCTCAGCAAAAGGCGCCCAGACGGTATCAATCAAGACTATTTTTTCTTCCTCGATCAGGTACGAATTATAGGTTGAACCTTTATGGGTGGAATATTCATCTCCATGAAACTTCTGAAGCTCCCAATCCACTTTGCCAATCCAAGAAACATTATTTTTGATTTTCTTCTTCATTCCTTTACCTTCCTTCTTTTTTCATTTTCTTAACGATGTAAAAAAACATTTACGGATACATAACCTGATTATTTTTCCCAGGTTACAATTTTTTACGACAACTCTAAGTTTTCCATGATGCGCAGATATAGCCGCCGTTTGTTTTTCCTCTCAGTCGTGTTTCGTTCTCAATATTAAAATCATCGTCAGGGGCAAATGGTGAAATAAAAAGACATTCCCCGGTTTTGACTAGGTGATTTGGTTTCCACTTTTTCAGTTCATCTAGTGTTTTCAAGTCAGCATCATAAAAAACGGAATTCGGATCTGTTTTTTTTGACAGATAGAAACGTCCCCAGTCGCTGTCTCTGTTTATGGTGCCTATGAGAACCTGAGACCCAGTTTTCACGACACGAAAAATCTCATCTATAGCCTGGAAAGGCTCTTTTACAAACTCGAAAGCTGCCATGGAAATAGCCATATCAAAAGTTTTTTCTGAAAATTGTAGACTTCTTGTGTCCATATTCTGAAAACAGATGGGCAATTGGAGAGCTGATGTTTTTTCCTTTGCAATAGTAAGCATATCCTCTGAAATATCAATGCCAGTCACTTCGCAGCCCATTTTTGCGAGTTTGATGCTGAAATTTCCCGTTCCACAGCCAACATCAAGCACTCTCATTCCCGCTTTGATGTCAAGCATACCCAGAGCCAAATCCGTCTCAATCCAATCAATAAAAGAACCTTTCTTATCTTTGTACCAGTCATCATATACAAGCGCAATTTGATTAAAAAAAGCCATATTGTCTCCTCTTTTTACAGATGCTTCTTAATGATGAGCCAGAAATATTACTAAAGCAAGTGCCATGCCGGACAAGAGAGCCAGGTAGGAGTGTTTTTTCTCATTTTCTCTTGCTTCAGGTAAAAGATGTGAAGCAGAAACGTAAATTAATATCCCTACTACGAAACCAAGCACTAAACCTAATATTGATGGACTCAGGAACCGAATGAATGGATAAGCAACAAAAGCGCCAATGGGTGTTGTTAAGGCAGCAACCAGGAAGGCATATAAAATAGCTTTTTTTGATTGATCCCGCTTTTGATAAGAAAAGAATAGGTGATGACCCCTTCTGCAAATTCATGAATCACCAGTCCGATTCCTGCCAGGATACCAATTTGAATACTGACACTGAATGTAACTGAATAAATAATGCCATCGATAAAAGAATGCATGCCAATGCCCTGGATGGCAGTGATTCCAAAAGCCAATTCATCCTGTTTTGTTTTGTATTGAATAAAACGATTACTGAAAAACATAAACGCAAAACCAGCCAATGCGGTTAATCCAGCTTGTGAATTCTTTGCGATGGCTTCTGGAAAAGCCATAATTAAAGGGGATGTAATTAACATACCTGCCGCAAAACACATAAAATACTCTTTGTTGTTTTGAGCCCACTCCCTGTTTTTATGAATAATCCAGATCCCAATGCTATTGACTATCATAGCGCTGATTCCAAAAAGAGTGATCCAGAAAAAAGTCGTTGATTCAGTCATATTATTCTCATCCCTTATTTGAAAACTATGCTTGCTCAGGCATGATTCATCTTTTTGATCTCTTCCTCTACTTCTTCCGCACCTTCAGTATAAAACTTTTTTTCATCAGGAGCTAACTCTTTGAGAAGTCGTAGGAATTCGCCAGCATGCACTCTTTCTTCGTCAGCGATATCTTTTAAAACTTCTATGGCGAGTTTGTTATCAATCGACTCAGCCAATTGCATATATAGCTGAACCGCTTCATACTCAGCTGATATCATGAACCGAATCGCTCTGATTAATTCCTCTTTTGTTAATTTTTTATCTTTCGCCAGACCAGAAAACGGATGACCAAAGTCAGGCATATTCTCTACCTCCTTCTAAATTCTTTATTTTAAAACCCACTTTACTATTGTACCAATTCTTTCTTTTATACTAAAACAATTCTTGGGCATACTTCTGAAGAAGTGTTGGCAACCCTTGGAATGACAACTATTCTAAGGGGTATTCGTTGATGATTTTAGCTTTCAGAAAGAATAAAGTATTTATCTTCCCGGACTAGTATTCTATCAAAGAGTTTCGAACTTCGTTCCACCAACCCCGTGAACTGTTAATTAGTTCATACCCCCTGGTTTTAAATTAATTCACTCAATGCTGAAGTTTTTTCTTGCCATTTACCTTTTCTGAGATTAGTATTGTTATCATAAATAGCTAAATTAAAGATTAGCACCACCTTTGAAAGCAATACTTTTTTTGAGCAACATGAAAAGGAAGATTCTGACAAGTTTGGTGATTTTCAGTTTATTGCTGAAACTTTTGGACATGAAGTTGAATGGGAACCGGTAGAACAAAGGATATTGATCAGCTGGGATCTGTGAAGGGGATGAAAAAGTTCTTTTCAAAAACACTTAGCCCCTTGCTTCAAATCTTTTATTTGCAATTCACTTTTTAGGGTTCAAATATTCATTGCTTTTACAGTATTATCGGTCGAGTTGAATTTGACTAATTCTATCCAATTAATATTGCCTTGATCGTCACAAAAGTTATTATTAAATTCTTTTGTAAATTTATTAATATTCTGGATATAGGCCTTTTCATAATCTTCATTTTTTTCTTTTGCTTTATAACTTAATGGGTCAATAATGTCGGTATATAATTCACGGCTTCCAGAAATAAATTCCCAAAAAACTTGACCACAATACTTATAGTAATCACCCTTATCTGGATTTGAATCCTGTCCATAACAGCATCCATTCACAGCAATAATATTAATTTGTGAATTACTTGTACGTAAAGTTTTTTTTGCAGTTTTGAAATCTAATATCATCTTACTGATTTGAGAACTGTTGCCCCAATTCGGCCCAGACTTTATCGCTACGATATACCTGCCATTCTTTTTATCAAATTCAAGATCAATGCCTTTTATCCCTGATTTAAAACCTCCGAAAGTTTTTTGGTTAATAAATATCGCTAAGCCTTCTAACCAATCACCAAATATGCCTTCTTCACTTGATGACAAATGGGCATCAATTAAACCTTTTATTATTTGTTCGGAAGTAAGAACATTTTTTGCTTTGAATAGATAGGGATTTTTTCTTTTTAAAACCTGATCTAGTTTCAATTTATCAAGGTTTTGTATCCTTCTTTCATGAAAATTACCAATTTTGTTTTCGACATAATTCCTTACATCATTTAGATTTAACTTTTCCATACTTTTCCCTTTTTTCATAAAGATACGCTTCAACTTTGTTCAATTGCTTTTTTGCCATTTCACAATATTCAGGAATAATATCAATTCCAATTGAATTTCTTCTGAATCGATTTGATACAATAAGTGTAGTTCCTGACCCCATAAACGGATCAAGCACTACATCAAACTCTTTTGTAAACAACTTTATAAACCACTCCGGAAGTTCTTCCGGAAAAGCAGCGCTATGGTTTTTATTATTGCATTCCGTTGCTAAATGAAGCACATTCGTAGGATAAACCATTGTTCGATCTACCCAATTTGAAATATTTTTCCCAAAGCCACTACCGACTTTTGAATCATCTCTAGTTTTATCCTTATCACTTAGATTCTTCAATCTTGTTTTCGACCAATTACCCATTGGAACCATTACAGCATCCTGATACATATGGAACTGCTTGCATTTATTAAATTGCAGTAACCTTTCCCAAGAATCTCTAAAACGATTTGGCCATTTTCCAGGATAACAATTTTTTTTATGCCAGATAAATTCTTCCGTCCATAACCAGCCTTGTTTCCTCATTTCAAGAATAAGTTCAATCACATAAGTATTTCTTTCACCGTTCACTACTTTTTCTTTTATGTTCAGGATAAAGGTACCAGTAGGTTTTAAAACTCTGAGTAATTCTTTAGTTATAGGTAAAAACCAATCGACATATTCTTCTGGTGGAATCCCACCATAAGTAAAAGATCTTTGATCAGCATATGGCGGGGAAGTGATTATTAAATCAATTGAATCAGATTCAAATGACTTAAGAACCTCAGAGGAATCGCCTTGAATGATATCAGTTGTAATTTCTATTATATTATTTTCCATTTTTTACTTAAGTTAAAAATACAAATCACAAAAATACATTATCAATACCCATAGGAAGTATACCAAAAAAAAACAAAACTCATTACCTTACAGAACCAATCGTATGTCAAAACCGATCAGATCGATTATATCCTCTCTTCCCGGTTACTTTACCTGGCTCTCCAATGAAGTCAAAGATCCCTTTGAAGCCTTATCCCTGTACCGTAGTAAAGATATCGTCGAGAAAGCTTTTGGAAATCGGAAGGAACGATTAAACTTCCGCAGATTGCCGATTTCTTCTGAACTCTCTCTGAATGGCAAACTTTTTGTAGCGTTCATTGCCCTGATCTATCTGTCTTATGTCAAACAGAAGCACCTGTATCAGGCTTTGGGGGTAGAGCCACCCTCGTTATGAGTTAGCGGGAATGCAGGGTATAAACCACGTATAGTTTCGATAATTAGTTTCAGTTGACAATTGGAAATTTCACTTTA
>JAJFUD010000085.1 GCA_021372585.1 bacterium | reverse complement strand
ACATCGCATGATAAAGCTTATTGCGTTTTGGAATTGCTCTTTTACATGGCCGACATGGTCTTCTTTATCAAGATAATGATCCATATCATTCGTGAGTCCGGGGAAAAAAATTGATTTCACAATAAAAGTCGGTTTGAAGATTTGTGGTTTTTCTCCAAAAAGTAACAATCCAGCTAAATTCAAGTGATTCTCTTTTGCAAGACCTAAATTTTCGAATAATAAATTCAATTTTTTATCCTCATTAGGTATGGAATGACCGTATTGCTGTTCAATAAAATGACCAAAATACTTTGAATCAATGGCATTAATTTTGGCTTTAGTAGGTGTTTCATCTGCATGAACCTGATCTGAAATCTGAAAAAACCTTTTCAATTCCTCCTTTGAGTTAATCCTTCGCTTGTCAGCACCAACCTTTAACCAGATAATGCCATCGTTGTCAAAATAAGGTTTGTCAATTCCTTCCGATACGGTGAGGCATATCACGATTAGACTGTCTCCTATCGGTATGTTTTCTGTTTTTAGTACCACAGGTCCTTTGATATGTTGACTGGCAGTATTGCTGATCAAGTTATTCATTTTCTTCAGATCTTTTGTTTTAATTCCGGTGAGAGTGCCATCATCCGCTACTCCGATAAAAATCTTTCCACCTTCTGCGTTAGACATGGCTACAATTTCTGGTGATAAGGCTTTTTCGTTTTCTACTGAGCGCTTAAATTGATGTTGGCTATCTTCACCACTTTCCAGCGTTTTCTTCAGTTCGCTTAATGTCATATCAGCACTCCTTGAAAGATTTATAGTTTCATTTAAAGTGTCATTTATAGTACCATAGATCAATTTAAAATGCAAATTAGGGATATAGAAGTCTTCATCCAAGTTATGAAATCAGGAAGCACCGAATCTTTTAGAGCTTAGAAATAAAGTGTCAAGTCTTTAAAATTGTCTTTTTTGAAAACCTCCAAAGGGATATGTGGTTTCTTATTGACCACTTGATCTTGAAAGAACTGTTTCAGTTTCGATAGTGGGGAGGATTCATCTGTAATGGTTCCGAAACGGCTCTCGAAGACAAAGTAAAGCTCCATTTGACGGATCACCAGAAATATGGGCATCATCTCCAGCCACTTATCAGGCAAAGGAAACTCCTTTGTATACCCTGAAAGAAAAAACCGTAAGAAACGGACAGCGTCTTCCGCTCTTGCAGTCTGATTGGTTGACAAAGATGACCCTTTTCGGTCAGCCCCCCAAAACCAATAATACAAAGCCATCGCGATATCATAGACATACCAACCATATTGCATGTCATCAAAATCAAAAATAGTCATCTTACCATCATCAACAAAGAAATTCCCCATATGCAGGTCATAATGAATCAATCCATAATGCTGTGGATCGACAGGAAAACGATAACAGGCTTGTAGGATAGATGCATAATAAGGTTCTACTGAGGGATCAACTTGATTGGAAACTGACAACCACAGGGAGGTGAAACTGGTGATCAGGTTGGTTCGAGAGAAATTGACAGGGGGTGAAAAAACCGAAGCCAAACGATGCATTTTTCCCATGATTTCACCCCAGGACATGATAAACGAATCCGTTGCATCTTTGTGGGTAGGGGCATGCCCGGTGGCTTTTTGGAAGAGCATCAGGTAGCATGGAGGATCTTTTAAAGTAACCAAATAGTCCTTTGTAAGAGTCTGAATCGGGATCGCGACCGGTATCCCATTCTTAGCGAGATATTCTATCCAGACAGCCTCTGACACGAGATTTTCAGGTTGCCTATGCGTCGTATCGGTTATTCGTAAGATAAAGGAAATGCATTGTTTCTGAACTTCCCAGATCTCGCTCTCGAAAATTCCGAGTTTGGTAAACGGAGTGGAATCCAAACCAAAAGCTTCTTGAGCCAACTCCCAAATCTTTCTGTCTTTCTCTTCCATATACTCTTTATACTATTTTTTTTCGATTGTAATAGTCTGCAGAAGTGATGACGATTGATAGTTAACTAAGCAAATCCCGGTGTTTTTGGCTATGTACGTCCTATTTTTTTCATGCATGCAGTTTAATTGGTATAATAAAGATTAGACAAATCATTGGAGGGGTGAGATGAGTAAATTTCATATGGGAAACCAGGACAATGAGATCATTAATCAAGACTTAATCCAGGACATGCTGAAAAAAGGAAAAGTGATGACACTGGCTTTAACCGATGGAATCAACCCCTATGTTGTTACATTGAGTTATGGCTATGATGCATCCCGTCAAGCAATCTACATGCATTGCTCAAAGAATGGTTTAAAATTAGAGTATATCAGGAAGAATCCTCTTGCCTGCACCACTATCATAGAAGACCATGGCTATGTACAAGATGATTGTACCCAAAAATACCGTTCGTTGGTGATTTGGGGAAAAGTCAGTATTATTACTGATCTAACCGAGAAAAAGCATGGATTTGCTGTTTTATTCAAACACCTGGAAGGGGAGAATGAGAAAATCAGTCAGAAAATGATGACAGACGAGTCTGTTTATCATGATGTAGGGATGCTTAGACTGGATATTGAACAGATTGACGCCAAGGGAAACATCTAATTCAGTTTTGTTGCTCAGGATCAGGATGCTATGCTCTTTCGAGTCCATACCGATGGTTCAGAATATGAAGCAGTGGTGGAATATTAGTATCTTTTACCCGTTTCAGGAGTAGAATGGAACTATTATTTTCTCAGATGGTGCAAGAAAGAAGGAACAACATCATTAATAAAGTTGTCGTGATAGATCCGAAATTATCTTCCAGGGGCAAAATCAGTCAAGTTTGTACGAAATGTGTACATTTTCACACCAAAGTGGTTAATACGGGGGAATATTGGGCATGTAATGCTTTTAAAGAGATACCGGACGCCATATGGTTTGGGCAAAACGACCACACCAGTCCATATCCCGGTGACAGGGGTTTTACGTTTGCCTTGCCTGAGTT
>JAJFUD010000084.1 GCA_021372585.1 bacterium | reverse complement strand
GCGGTCCTGCCAGATGTAGGCGTAGGCATCGTTACACAATTGCTCTGCCTGCATGACTTCTGTCTCGTTTATCGTGGCCGTGACTTTGTTGTCGGTATCGGCTACCAGAGTATTGGACTCTGTATTGATTCCCAGGGCGTGGACATCCAAACCATCTGTTGGCGGCTCAGCACAGCAATCCTGGAAGATCTTCACCGTGCCATCGGCTAAAATTACTTTAATATTGATACGACCAGCATTGATCGGAATATACTCTTCCACTCTCCAGATATTGTTCAATCCACGATAATCAAGTAATCTCATCTCATTGACAAAAGGATTCTGGGTAGGATAAGGGTTTTGACTGCCATTCACATTGGACCAATTGTAGATTTCGGTTGGTTTATAAGTTTTATTGGGTAGCAGGTCTACATTAGTGTGACGGCCAAACATGGTGCTTTCCCAATACATTTCATAGTCGTCCTGGTTAGAAGCATCAATAATAATCTTCCCGCTCCAGTCGTACACAATCGGTACGTTTTCAGTATTGTTATATCTGTACCGTGAGAGCAAAGAGTTACTAAGTTGATCATATACTTTAGGTCTGGCAAAAGGTCCGGTGATCTCAATTCTGCGAATAAGTCTCTCGAGATCGGTACCTTTGGTTAAACTTAAGTGGTAACCATCAATATCTTTCAAAATAAAGTAAGATCCATAATCGGTTAAGGGGAAGAATTCTGTTCCCAGTTTATTGAAATCAGTGAAATTGTTATACTCAATCCCTTCATACCAATACCACCACCAGATAGCAGGATAAGCATTCCATCCTGAATGCTGGTCATCCGATCGAATATAACCGCCATTCAACACGCCGCCTGCGACTCTGCCCGTGTGAGACTGTCCACCGGGATATCCTCTCAGGTCTTTTGCAACATCAAGCACCATCGGATTATAGGGATAGGCTATTTGAGGAGTTGGTACCGGTAATGTGGAAAGAGCATTCACCCCTGAGGTGTAATTCACTTGTGAGTTCTGTAAAGCATGATCAATCGTGACAAATTCAGCAAAGTTCACATAAGGATCCGGAGCCAATACCTTAAATTCATGAACACCACAATAATCAATACCCATGGAAAGGTGTCGGTTTAATCCGGAGCCTGGCTTAGAAAGGTCCATTTGTAACGCTTCATCAAAATAACCTTGTGCATGGTCTGCTTCATCGAGGATGTAATAAGGTGGATGTTTAATGGAAGAATTATAGTCAAATATTACGTTATAGGTATATATCTGTACCTGTAACTTTGTGAGAGCATCACGAGGTAAAAGTGCTAAATAAAGGTCCCCTCCAGGATCAGTGGAAGGCATCGGTGCCTCTCCATAGTTTCTTAAATAGGTAGGAACACCATAAGTGGTAATCGTGATCACTTCATCATCAGACAGATTGAAAGAATCGCCTGAACTAACAGTTCCGACCTTGTCAAAGGAAAGATCTCCGCATGCTTTGCAGTTACTATCGCCTAAAGAGCAGTCATTGTCTGTAAAAACTAACTTATCTGCTAATTTTAGATATCCTGGTAATCTTTCTGGTCCTTTTTCCGGAGTGATCGGATCGTAATATAAATTCGGTATCCATAAAAAGTCACCGCTATCCAGCATACCCGGCCTAGTGCCACAATCATTCCATAACCAAATAATCAATGTACCATCCAAATTATACTGTCCGATAATTTTTTGCGGATCATCAATTTCATACTGAGAACCGGTCAAGTAAGTATGACCATACAAATAAGCAGCGGCAGTGTGATTCATATACCCGGTGAATACATAATCTACACCGGCATTATGTGCATTGTAGAAAGCAACCACTTCTTCGCCGCCTGGTATGGATATTACCGAACCTTCTGGATCATTGACATCGTATGAATTGTTAGGGTTTGTAATTCGAACAGATAAATTCGGGAAACGCTGGTCTAACAGACCTACGCATTTCTTCGATGGAAGAGATTTAATGCCTTCCGGAAGTATTTCATACCGAAGATTGGCATAACAATCATAAGCGTTCTTTAATTCAGGGGGAAGAATGGTATTGGTACCGTCCCCGCATCCATGATCTGTATTGTATATCGGATACGGTGGAGGATCCCAAGCATTGCTCCCTTTCACCTTGCCACCAAATTGAAGGTTGTTATCATGCATTTGAGCATAAGGGTCAATCAAAGGCAGGGATAACGGCACAGGATTATCCACTCCGCCTGAATCGCGAATGGCGATGATCCGCATTCTCAAATCATACGATTCAAGCTCGTAGCGTCGTTTATTTAAATTATAGATTTTTCGGAAACCTACGCTTTGACCACTGGGAGGACAAGATCCCCTATAGGGAGTATATTGAAAACTAATCATTGGATTTTCAGCTGTCAGGATTCTGTAATCTTCATAAATCTGTAATCCTTGAGGACCTTCACTATCCAAGATATATACATAGACTACTTCGGCGGGATAAAAAACACCGTCTTCCCACCGCGCAGCCTTTGGAGAGGGATCGACTGAAATCTGTATTTCAGAAGTTAATTCAACCTGGAACTGTCTGTCAACGCTGACTTGCAGACCAACACTATCAGAAGGCAAAACCGGCCAGTCAATATACCGGAAATTGCTATTTTTGCCCATGCTAAAACCATGAATCATGTTCTCATTAATCCAGAAATCCAGTTTTTCTCCGACAATGGAACCACATTCATAAAAAGCATCGGAAATGGTAACGGTAGTTAAACGGGTATCATTGATATTCACTAAATAAGGAGTAATTCTGACAAGCTGGGTTAAACTCACACTAACTAACAATTGGTTTTGCCTGGCCAACCCAATAAAAGCAAGAAATGCATCGGTTAAAACTAAAGGAGTTTGGGGAGGAACAGCGAGGGGATCATTATTGTCCTTGTCATTAGTCTGAACCACGGTATACGGAGAGTATTCAAACACTTTATTCAAGCGAATATCCCCGGTAGAGATGGTAAGAGAATTATCCACATCTGCATAAGCGGCTACAAGATAACCATTATCCAAATAGGCGCGTATGGGAACGATCGTCGAGGTAAGGGGAGAGGTCAAGTCAAGGTCAATCATGACATTAGAGGATATCACGCTACCCGGAGCATAATACCCATCTAAATCTACGATACGGATATCTCCGGCGGTCACTATTCCATTCTGGTCATGATCGAAATAAAGAATATTGTCATACAGACCTGTTCCAAAAAATACAGGATTTGTGGACGATGGAGATGGATTTGGCTGCATTGGAGCAGGTGGATTCAAAGGAGGAACTAATTCGGCCATGTCATAATCTGAGGCGGAATAAATACTTTCTCCCACATCATACGTAAAGTTCAGAGGGATATTCTTTTCAGGCCATTCTCTGTCATAAAACACATTGGCTACACTGAAATAATTTAGTTCAAAGCCATAATCGGCATCTCCCGGTGTAACCGTAGAACCTGCTTCATAAGTATTAATCACATTGCCTACAGAGACAGTCACCTGTGTTAACCGAATATCTTTGTCATTCACCACTTGTAAACCACCAACCATATTGGTGTTGACATTGCGATAAATGTTTTCCCCACACCCATACACTGGCATATAACCAGTTTGCGGGGCAATAGGGGGAATATCGACATACATCACTTCCTGTGGGAAGGGGACTACTTTTCTGTTCAAGTCCTTGTCCGAGATGATACTGCTGTCGTTTCCTAAATATTCTTCACCGGTTCTTCCGGCGTTGTAATCATCTGCCAAGTTATTCTTGAACAGTTTATCAACTGGTGGAGGTGGATTGTCCATAAAGTTGATGCCATAGTTATTATCAATTCCATTATCTTTCCATATTTGAACTCCGATAAACTCACGATATTTCAAAGCGATGTTGTGAAATGTGGTGGCGGGTATATAGAACAAAGTACCGGTCGGATCTAATACGGTATTTCTTTGGATAGACTGAGCCGTTTCTTCAAAATCCCCATTGGGAGTGCGAAGAGCTGCTGCGGTGATATCAGGGATCTCTCCCCCCCACACATCTGTTTCAACAGAAAGGTTATATTGTTCCTGGTTGCATCCGCCATACAATACTTCCGCTAAAATTAACAGATCCCCGAATACGCGAGGAGTCATTCGACCGGCATCTTCTTCACCCTGAGCGTTATAGGCCATGACCCTGACACCTTGCACATCAGCATTGATATATCCTCTGGTTCTGTCTTTCTTAAGACCGGAGCCGATTACACTGTTAACATTAGTGAGCCTCTCATCATTCACAGAAACAAAACCATAGCCGGTTTCTGTTTTTTCTCTGTAGATCCACTCGCCGGCTTCATAAGTATACCAACCGGGATACCATAATGAATCCTCTGGAGTTTTCACGTTATCGGTATGTACTTCATCAAATTCGCTTGGTGCTCTTTTGCCATTGATTTCAAACTTGATTCTGAACCGATACAAATTCTTATAAATCGCCGGGATAAAAGAATTGACTTGATTATCATCCAAATCCCAGGCGCAATCCCAATCGTCTGCTTTGACATAGGAATTGGAAGGGTAGTTCCGAACTTCACCATTGTAATAAATAGAAACGGGAGTTAAACGGATATCCCCTTCCTGTACCTCATAGCTATGAGATGGATAAGTTGTCGCGGCCTCGCCTTTACGATAAATATATTCACCCGGGTCAAAATCAGATATTTTGGCAAAATAATCCCCGAGGTCATGAATTGGTTGTGTAGTATCATTTGTTACGGGATCTTTAGCTCCGGAATTTTGATTAACGGAAGAAACATTGTCGGTATGGAGCTCATCGCCCTTTACAGTGATGGCGGAAGCCAAAGTATTGACTGCACTGTTGTAATACCACCGGTAATTTTTATCCGGATCCCCTATGGAATAATCAGGCTGAGAAATAGCTACATCAACCGGATTCAACGGATCAGACCAATCGGTTGCAAATCCATCTGCCCCTGGAGCTCCCCAGTAGCAAAAATCAAGCAGAGGAAAAGCAGCAACAGCATCCCAATCTTCCGTGGTCGGAATTTCTTCTGCTATCTCTGTGACTTCACCGTTAATCACTTCAATGTACCTGTCAATAACAATATCCCCCTGAACAATAGAGGGACGTAATGGTGGAGGGCTGCCTTCACCGCGGGTTAAGGGGAAGTCCACCATATCCACCCAACCAATTTTAAAAACCCGTTTGGTGTGGTGCAGATCCCAGAAATACAGATTCACTTGTCCATTTTCATCAATAAAGGAAGATCCCTGAAATAAATCAAAACGAGGGTTATCCTTCTCTAATATATACGGTCCCTGGGTATTGTTGCCTGTGGATGGATCGACTTTTGCAAGCGGATTCGTCAGGCAAAGTCCGGTTATATATTTGCCATTCAGATTAGTTGGATCGGCCGGCTCATAATAACGAGCATCATTAAAGCGTCCATCCGGATCGAACCAAAGTTGGCCAGCGCTGTCATAAGCTGCATACCAATGTTCTGATTCCTGAGATTGTCCGCCTTTTGGATCAATAACCAGATAAAATTCATTCCAAAATAATGGCTGTGCTTGTTTATACACTAAATCTGCTGGGATATTGATTTCATTCTCAATCGCCATTAATGCGTCCGGCATACCGTAACCCATTCTTCCCCAGACTGTCTCCCCGGATCGTTGCCAGGGAAAACTTCTTCCTCCATCCAGAGATTCTCCATCCCGTCCAAATCCAACGGGAACGAACCGATTTGCGATGAACGTTGCATTCACATTTGCGTCAGCCGCGTTCACTTGAGTTGAATGAGTCCGAACCTGTAAAAGGCTGAGAGTCATCAAGAATGTCAAGAAACAACTTAGCGCCTTTCTCATTTCAATTCTCCTTTCTTGTTTTAGCAAGAAATTCATACTTCACATGAGCTAAACAAGATCCAAAAAATCTATTACAGTCAAATAAATCCATTTCATTCTCTTTATCCACAAAACAAACAAATATCATCAATTCACCGCAATAATATAAACAAATTTTTCTCTTTCAACCAATACCTATACCAAAATATCTAATTTCTACAAACTTTCAGCCCTATTATAGTAAAAATTTTTCAATTGAACAATTTCATAACAAAAAAAAATTTTCTAAGAAAAAACCCGGGGTGTCAACACCCCGGGTTTTTTACCGACGGTTATCTATAAATACGCATCACACCTTACGGCAGATAATCGTAAACAATAGTCACCGTTCTGGTGCTTTCATCCCATGTTACCTTAGCGTTAAATGCCTCGGAAATAAAACGAATCGGGACAAAAGTTCTTCCTGCTCGAATCACTGGAGGCGCATCGAGTGTGATGGCTTTACCGTTGATCATCGCGGTAGTATTGCCTACTTGCATCGCGATTACGGTATTGCCTAATGTAATGGTAATACCTTTGGTGGTTTGATCCCATTCCACTTTTGCATTAAATGCTTCGGCAATGAATCGGATAGGCACCATGGTACGACCGCCGGAAATGAACGGAGCGGCTTCCAGAGCAGCCTGAGTCTGTCCATTGATCGTGGGTACTGGATTATCAACGGTTAATTGGATATTTAGTCTCTTGTAGACCAAAATGTCACGGGTTGCGGTATTGGAGTTGCCAGCCTGATCGACCGCAACAACCGTCACTGCATTTTTACCATGATTCACTTTAACCATTACTTTCCAGATATCATGAACAACGGTAGCCTGCTGACCATTCACGGTAACCTTGGAATAAGGTTCCACTCTGCCGGTTAGTTCAATCTCGGTTTCGTCGACTAAATAACCAGGATCATCGATAAAGATGTTGGGTGGAATCGTATCTAAAGTAATCGTGACCATCTTACGAACGGTAAGCCCTGCAGGATTTTTGGCTTCGCCAACAATAGTGTTCAAGCCTTCTTTCAAGGTAACATTACCCTTGAAGGAACCGTCTTGAGCTACTTGGGCCGGTGAACCATTTAAAGTAACGGTGTTGCCAGGATTGGTTCTTCCGGTTACTTCTACCTGAGGTTTATTCGTAAAGGGCTGTAAAGGATCCAGCTCAATCCAGGGAGCAGAAGTATCAGATACTACGCGAATTTCGGCAGTACCGATAATTTTGCCTTCCATGGTAGCGGTGACAGTGATGATACCTTTGTCGTTGGGAGTCACATCAAAAGTAGCTAAACCGGCTTTATCTGTCTTCTTGGAAGCGTTCACGCCAGGACCTTTCACGGTCACATTGGCACCTTCCACAGGTGCATTGGTACCGATCTCGGTCACCTTGACGGTGATGGTGGAAGTCTTGTTCGGATGCAACATGTCATCTGAAACGACTTCAACCTTCAAGCCAATGACAGAATCAAACTGTAATAGCTCTCTTAATGTGTAAGTAGAGGTATTCTTGAGTTCATAAGGTGCTTTGAGATAGAAGCAATTCTTGTTGAAGTAACCAAGATAAGCCACATTCTCTCCCAATCCGGTCGGTGTGAAATGAAGCGTGGTTTCCATCACCTTTGGATCAATAGGAGACTGTTTGGTATGTCCGTAAATAGCAGTCTGGTGTTGATTGCCAATCAAGAATACTCTGCCGTCTTCTTTCATAGGAACATCACGGGTATCGGCCGGTCGAACTTGTACGATCATATGATTTTCAGTGGCATACACCAAATCATAGTTCGCCGCATTGACCAAATCTTTGTTCAGTTCGAGACGGGTTTGGGCATTCAAAACTCTCAATTGAGGAGCTTTAATCTCGATGTCTTTGTTCGGGAAAGCTTCCCAATCAAGGAAGAACACGCCATCCGGGGTCAGTTCGGGAACAAAACGTTTGTAAACTTTCGCAGGATCAGTCTTATAAGAGGGAGGATATCCCGCCAGGTCAGACTGAACCGGATTGTTACAATAGACGTTGTCGCCAATCAGACCACCGATATAGGCTAAATCTTCTGCAAAGATATAGAACGTGGTTTGAGCGTTCACGTCCAAACCGAGGGAATCATGATAGGTTAATTTCTTGTCGCCATCGATGTCTGCAAACAAGTAACCACCTTTGTGGGCGCTGTTATAAATGGCGCCTAATCCCCAACCGACGGTAGGAGGTACTAAATTCGGATTAGGGGTGATATCCCATCCGCCTTTAATACTTTCTTCATCGTAGCGGATTAATGTGGTATTGTAATAGACCTGGCCAAGTGTGAGTTGACCTTCACGATTCTGTTTATGCGTAAAAGCACCGAGGCTGAACAATTCAGCATTACGCCAATCGATCTTTCCATTGTCATTGAAATCGTAACCGACGTTCAATGTATACGGATAAAGATCCTGTAAGAAATGCTCTGCAAACAGGTAACGGTCTTTTTCCGTAAAGTCAAAGGAACCGGGTCGGGTGGAGTAAGTGGTGAACCGGGCGGTATTCTTGATGCCGCCACCGCAAGTAGAGACACCCTTGGTTACGCCTTTCAGGAGTAAACCCTGGGCATTCTTTGCCGTAATGCGGATACGATACAGTCTGCAGTCCGCAGCGGTCATCGCAAAATCGGGCTCCCCTGGAACCTGAAATTCGGTACCGGCTGGATCTTCCGTGTTCACGATCGCCCATTCAGCGGTAGGCAGTACGACGTTCACGGTTGCTTTGGCAGCGTGCTTGCGGTCAGGGGTGTAGATGAACACATCGAAGGACCCTTCATCGTTGGCGCAGAAGCCACGGAAAGCATACTTACCGTCTTTGGCCATGGAGAAATCAATCACAATAGGTTGGAACGGAGCAGCAGAGGTGGAATAAAGTTTACGATTGCTGATTCTGGAGGAATCATCATTATGTAAATCAGTTCTCAACCAATAATATTCCGGAAGCGGGTCTGGATGGGGATCCTTGAATAAGTGATTCCAGATATCATCGTTATCCACTAAGGTTTTACCAGTGTAGTCAACAACGCCGCGGCTTAAGTCTACAGGGTTGCCTTCTTCATTGGTAAGCACAAAGGAAAGAGGAGAGACTGGATCAACTAATTCAGGAGTGACGCCGGCAGTTAATGGATTCGGCTGTACGGATACAGAGAGATCCATCAAAGGAGCGACATCTAAGAATTTCTGACCGGACAGATACACTTCGTGGGAGAATTGAGGGGTAGTACCCGGGAAGCTGTATAAAGGACGGAACGATCTGTCATTGTTGTCGTCGCCGTACTTATAAGCAGTAATCATAATGGGCAGTGTCTCAAATTCGGACACGACATGGTCCGGATCGCCTTTGGCTCCGCCGAAATCCAGACCGACAGTATTGATACGGGCACCATTGCTCTCAGAGAAGTCAAAGATGTACTGACCATTGTTTCTCTGGAAGGTTCTGGCATCCACAACGCCACCAGTCCATGTATTGGTAGCTAAGTCATAACTACCGATAATTTCGGTTTCGTAATCACTGAAAGAGATCTTTCCGTCTTCGTTCAGATCGTCTTCCGTGAAGTACTGAGGAGATAAAGCGGAAAAATCAGAGGAATGAGGCGGGTTGGTTACCCAACCATCACCGGCACCGTCATAAAGATTGGTTCTGGTGTTCAGTATACCTCTGTCCTGCCATGCGTATACATAAGCATCGTTAGCCGGTTGAACCGCTTGCATAACTTCATGCTCTTTCACGGTTACGGTGACTTTGTTATCAGCATCAGCAGTTACAGAGTCAACATCTGCGGTCACTTCAAGAGCGTGTACATCCACACCATCAGTTGGTGGTTCAGCACAGCAATCCTGGAAGATCTTGACCGTACCATCCCAAAGGGTGACGGTAACATTAATACGGCCATAGCTGATTGGAATGAATTCTTCGAAACGGAAGACATCGGTCAGTCCACGATAATCCAGCTGATGGTTGTCTAGCAGGATTTCATTGACCTGAGCGTAGCTTGCGCCTTCGAGATCCACATTTGTCCAATCCTGTCCACACTGATAGAAATATCCTTCTTCTTCATCATTAGCAGGATCAATGACCACGACACCGTCCCAATCGTAAGAAATGGGTACGTGACGAAGACCATTGTACTCATAATCAGATGTGTACTTAATGTTCGCTTCATCAAATAATTTTGGTCTGGCAAAAGGACCTTTCACTTCAACGCGACGTAATCTCTGGTCAATGGGGAATCTGTCGCCGAAACCGAGGTGTTTTCCATCAATGTCTTTTAAGATGAAATACATACCGTAATCGGTCAAGGGGAAGAATTCTGTTCCCAGACGGTTGAAATCGGTGAAGTTATTGTAGTCCACATTGTCGTACCAATACCACCACCAAATAGCCGGATAAGCGTTCCAACCATTGTGGTCCTGATCAGTTCTGGTAACGCCACCGGCGGTGACGACACCCTGCACTCTACCGGTATGGGTCTGTCCACCGGGATATCCGCGCATATCTTTACCAACGTCTAAAATCATCGGTTGGTAAGGAGATTGGATCTGCGGAGTGGGGACATTTAACGGAGACAGAGCAGAAGGACCTGTCGTATAGTTCACTCTGGAATTCTGTAAAGCGTGGTCTACGATAGACAGCTCAACAAAGTTCACATACGGATCAGGCGGTAAAACCTTAAACTCTTTGATTCCGCAATAATCGATACCCATCGTTTCATAGGTGCGTAAACCGGTCTGGAAATTGTTGTACTGGTGAATAATATCGGATTCGAAATCAGGAATGTTTTTATCGATGATGAAATAGGGAGGATGTTTAATAGTGGAGTTGTAATCAAACAACACGTTGAATGTATAGATACGAAGCTGTAGTTTGGTAGCTGCATCGCGAGGGGCGATCGCAAGCTGAAGCTCTCCCCCATCATCCGTGGTGGAACGTACGCCATAATTCATTAAATAAGCAGGCACACCAAAGGTGAGCACATAGAAATCACCAAATTTATCGCCATAGCTGATCTTGGAAAGTTCCGGGAATCCATCGCCGCAAATAGCGCAATTGGATGTACCTAATGAACAATCAGCATCGATAAAGTTGGGTCTTTCTTTGCTTTCAATGTAATTTGGAATGCGATCAGTTCCGCACAAGGCGACTGGAGAGTATAACTCGTCAGAAGAATCAAATAATCCTTCCGGATAGTTATCTTCCCAATGCCAATAGAGGTAAGTACCATCCAGGTTAACCTGAACAATAAATCTTTCCTCGAAATCCGGATTGCCATACTGGTCTAATCCGGCAGCGGTGAATAGATAATCAATACCGCCGTTGTGCGCATTATACATCACGCCAACATTCCGGCCTTCACCGGCAGGAACGGAGATACGTAAACCATTCGGATCATTCACATCGTTAGGATTATCGGCATCCGTCAACTTAATGGTTAAGTTCGGAAATCTCTGATCCAATACGCCTAAACACTTTTTGTTGGATACGAAGTCAAGGTCTTCCGGAGCGATTTCATAACGCTTTTGATCGTAACAATCAAATGCATTCATCATCTCTTCGGAGAAGGGAGGTACTTGGTATCTTGGAGGATTGAAGGCTACGTTGCCTTTTGCCTGTCCCCATCGTGGATTAGCGTTTGTATGCATCGTCCAGAACGGGTCAGTAATAGGCAGAGCCTTAATAACACCATCCTTCAATGAATAAGTCAGCGGAGCTGGTTCAGCCACGCCCCCATCGTCTTTGATAGCGATGATACGTACCCGGTTATCATAATCTTTTAAAATAAACCCGTTGGCTGAGGCTGTTCTTCTCCAGCCGCTGCTCTGTCCATTGGGAGGACAAGTCCCGCGGTATGGAGTGAACTGGAAAGTCGCTACGGGATTCTCAGCCGTAATGACTTTGTAATCCTCATAGATCTTTTCAGGAACGGGACCTTCCGTGTTCTGGATCAGTATGTAGACTTTTTCTGGCGGATAGTACACGCCATCTTCCCATCTGGCTGGCTTGGGAGCAGGATCAACAGTCACATCAATCTGAGAGGTTTGTTCTACTTTGAAGGGTTTGTCGATCTTCGCATTCAAACCAATCTTACCGGAGGGATACACTTCCCAGTCGATAAAACGGAAATTACTGTTTTTGCCCATAGACATACCATAGACAGGATTCTCATTGATCCACATATCCATCTTTTCGCCGAGGACAGAACCGCAAACATACGTTACATCGGAGATCGTAACATTGGTTAAGCGGGTGTCACCGTTGCGAACTGCATAGGGAGTAATCCACAAATCACCGTCGTTAATTACTGGATTTGGGTCAGGTGGATCAATAGTTAATGTTGTTCCATCCCAAGTATAACTTGCATCCCACACAACAACATTTCTATACGTCGTGTCGAACAAAGTTACGCTATCGGTTGCAGTCGCAACAGACGAATCTGGGTCTACAGAAGAGACATCGGTATCGGTTGCTTTGACGATGGTGTAGGGTAAATAGGTTTTGATCTTGGTTAAGCGAATATCGCCTGTGTTAACTAAAGAATCACTGTTAACATCTACGTACAGGGCAATTGCGTTATCAACCATTCTGGCAATAATTTCATATGCTGTTGGTATAGGCGGATTGATAAAAGACCAATTGCCTAAGCAATCGATATCTTTCCAATTCAACATAGACCCATGACCCCATTTGCCGGTACCGTCATAAATACGGATATCACCGGGGGTAGCGGTCAGAGAGGCATCCACGTCCATGTATAACACATTGGTATACATAGGAACATAAGAACCGCCATCGTCTAACTCACTGATACCCATATAGAAATTATAACCGTTGCCAATAAAACCGAGGTCGGCTTCATAGAAGCCATCCGGTTCAACATCGGTGATGGGTAAAGAGTAGATCTCTTCACCGACATCATAAGTCCAGTTAAACGGAATGTCTTGCGCCGGCCAGTTCTTATCAAAGAACAGGTTAAAAGCGTGGAAATTAGATAGAGGCATGCCTGCATCGGCATCGCCGACTGCGACGGTCGTGTCTGCTTTGTACTTGATCACATTGTTGCCAATGGTGACCGTGACATCGGTCAGACGTTTGTCGCCTTCAGATACGGTTCTACTGCCATCCACATCTTTATAAATCGCTTCACCGCAGCCATATAACCCATCTTCTCCTTGACCCACCTGAGCGGTATCATAAAACATGATATCAGCTGGGAACGGGAGCAGGTTACGGCCAAAGTCTTTTTCTGAGTACATACCGTTGCTGGCGCCGATAAATTCTTCACCGGTACGACCTGCACGGTAATCGTCAGACAGATTGTAGGGATACAGGGTATCCACTGGCGGAGGAGGATTGTTCGGATAATTGATGCCGAGATGATTGTCGATGCCGTCATCTTTCCAGATTTCAACACCGATATACTCACGGTATTTCAGGTTGACATTGTGGAAAGTAGTGCCGGGAATGTTGAACTTCGATCCGGTTGGGTCCAGGACAGTATTTTTCTGTACTGTCTGAGCCGCCGGCTTGACATCATCGTTTGGTGAACGAATAGCGGCTGCGGTTGTCGATGGAACCATACCTTCCCACATATCTGTTTCCACAGACAGGTTGTAAGCAGGTTCATTGCATCCGCCCCGGAGGACTTCGGCTAAGATCAAGCCATCGCCGTATACTCTTGGTACTAATTCACCATTCATGTTTTCAGAAGGCACTAACCGTACATCGGAATTAATCCAACCGCGGTGCTTGTCCTTCTTCATGGTTCCCAGGTTGACCATACCATTCACGTTGGTTAAGCGATAATCACCAACGGTAACGAAACCGTGATCAGCTGTATTCATACCGGTCTCCCGGTAGATCCATTCGCCGTATTCGTAAGAAGTCCAGAGTTCCTGCCAATAAAAATCAGCGGGGATCTTCCTGTTGTCAACGTGAACTTCATCATTGGCCGCAGGCACACGCCGTCCTTCTTCATCGAAATTCACGGGGAAACGATACAGCATTTGGTTCCAGTCCCAATCCGTGGACTTAACCATGGAGTTGGCCGGATAGTTTCTGGTTTCGCCATTGCGGTGTACAGAAACATTGGTTAAGCGGATGTCACCGGTCTGAACGAAATATTCTTCATTCAGAGCAGTTAAACCACCATCATACCCAACACCCTTGCGATAAATAAATTCGCCAGGATTGTACTGCGCTACGTTTGCCCAATAAGTGCCCGGAGTCCACGGAGCAACTTCAGTAACAGGATCGGACAATAAACTCATCTGGCCGCTTCCAGTGTGTAATTCATCTCCTACGTGCACTCCAATAACGCCAGCATTAGGATTTAATGTTCCGACTGTCGGAACATTAAAAGTAGGTTGCGTATCTGTAGCAGCGCTGTTGTAAAACCAATTGTAGGTTTTCAGGGCAGCGGTCTGATAATCTGCAGACTGCACATTTCCCACCAATGGAGTCGCATTAGGCATACCCCAATACCGGAAATCAACCAATTTATACCCTCTGACATTGGAGCTGGTGGAATCGTCTACTTTGGTCCCACCGGAAGCATCCCAGTCAAACACACCGACATCCACCGCGTTCTCCACTTCAATTCCCTGAATTTCGGTAGCAAGAAGATTTCCAGAGCTATCTCTGTCCAATGGGAAATCTACCATGTCTACCCAACCCATACGGAATATTCGGTTAGTGCGGGTTTTGTCCCAAAAATAAATGACAGTATTGCCGTCATCATCCACGGATGCGTTAAAACGTGGATTCTCTTGATCGAGAATGTAAGGTCCTTGGGTGTTGTTCCCCGTAGAGGGATCGACACGGGCAAAAGGGTTGTTCTTACAAGATTCAGAAATGTACTTGTCATTTAAGCTGGTTGGATCGGCCGGCTCGAAATAACGAGGGTCGTTAAATCTTCCGTCCGGATCTAACCATAATTGACCGACATTGTCATAAACAGCGTACCAGTGCTCGGACTCCTGGGAGCGTCCACCGGCTGGATTCACCGTCAGATAAAAATCGGTCCACAGAACAGGAGAGGTAGAACGTTCTGTGGTAGTCGCAGGAATATTAATGTCAGGAATCTGTAAAGTCGTGTCAGTGGCTGTATTGATATACGTCCACATACCAAAGGCTTTTAGAGAATCCGGCATATTATACCCGGTTCTACCCCAAACTTGTTCTCCTGTTTTTTGCCAGGGAAAATCTTTTCCAATCAGTTCTTTACCATCGCGATCAAATCCCACGGGGACAAATCGTACGGTGATAAAAGTTCCGTTGGTGTTTTCAGCACCCTGGACAGGGGTTGGAGTAAATCCAACACGTAAAATGCTGGCTAACATAACGACTGTTACAAACCAGCTTAGCGCTTTTCTCATGCATTTTCTCCTTTCTGAAAAGTTTTGCATTGCGCTTGCCTTACTTTACAAGGCAGGTAGTGTTTTTATGGATCAACCGTGACATCAAGGTGTTCTTTTGCAGTCCACAGCGACGAAGTAATTCATGCTTGCTTATCTGTCAAATCAACACCCCTCAGTATCAACCGTTTTTCAATAAATAAGCTACCATCCTTGAGTATAAAGGATGAGGAAAAGAATGAAAGATGAAAAAAATGGGTTTTTTTTGGATTTTTTTACAAAATCACCCGTATTTGGGCATTAATTTTCACAAAGATGCAAAATTTTTCACATACCGAAATTTTATTACCCATTTATGTTTATTAAAGAGTCAATTTGATGTTTTTTCAGCAAGGTATATACAGTCTTCCGTGTAACTCCAAGTAATAATGCGGTTTTTGAGATATTTCCGGCAGCATTCACATAAGCTTGCAGTAAAACCTGTTTTTCTGCCTGGTTAAGGTTAAAAGCGCCTTGTTGCAACTGGACTACCACTCCTGCTAATGTCACCAACTCCGGTTTTGTCTTCAATAGACCGGCAATCTCTTGGATTAACTTCTCACGAAGCTCCGGATCCAGTTTATTTGGCTCAACAATCATTTTTTCCTTCTTTATGAATTGTTTTTTTTCTTGATTTACCTGTATAGTATTATATCCATTTAAAATTAATCTAAGGGGTTTATTGGATGAATATTTGGACCAAAGTTCTTGAACAGCTGAAACTACAACTTACCAAACCTACCTTTGAGATGTTTTTTAAGCAAACATCTTATATAGAAGAGACGGATCAGCATATACTTATTTCAGTTCCCTCCGAGTTTGTCAAAGATTGGCTTCAAACAAAATACTCCTCATTAATTCTTTCCTCAGTCGTCTCTGTTACCGGGAAAGAGATTGAAGTCATCTACCGTATTGATGAAAAATCCCTGAACGAGGAAAGCAGCAGTAAAAAAAAGAGTGAGACTACCCACGCAAAAAAAGATTTACTGCAAAACTGTCCTCTTAATGAACGTTACACTTTTGAGAATTTTATTGTAGGCAATGGGAATCATTTTGCCCATGCCGCTTGTAAATCGATTTCTGAGTTTCCCGGCAGTACTTATAATCCTTTATTTCTATATGGAGGGGTTGGATTAGGAAAAACACATCTACTCCAAGCAGTTGCACATTCAGTAATGGAAAAAGGGAAACAAAAAGTGCTATACACCACATCCGAAAAATTTACCAATGAATTGATTTACTCGATTCAGGAAAGAAAAGTGCGTGAATTTCATGATTTTTACAGAGGGGTGGATTTATTAATTATCGACGATATCCAGTTTTTGTCCGGTAAAGAAAGAACCCAAGAAGAGTTTTTCCACACTTTTAACGCATTATACGATGCAAAAAAACAGATTGCCCTCTCATCAGACAGACCGCCAAAAGACCTGGACGGTATGGCAGATAGATTAAAAACAAGATTCCAAATGGGATTAATTGCTGACGTTCAACCTCCCGATTACGAAACCAGGGTAGCCATTTTAAGAAGAAAAGCTACTTTAGAAGAGCTGGATGTTTCAGATGATGTGTTGGATTTTATTGCTAATCAGCCATTTAAGAATATCCGTGATCTCGAAGGCACTTTAATACGTCTTTTGGCTTATGCTTCCCTAAATAACAAAGAAATTACGATCGGATTGACCAAAGAAGTGTTGAAAGATATTGTTCCTATTCAGAACAGAATTATCACAGCCGATGATATCAAAAATACGGTAGCGGAGTATTTTAATATTAATTCAGCAGACCTTGAAACAAAAAAACGAAATCATGATATTAGTACTCCCAGACAAATAGCGATTTATTTAATCAGAGAATTAACGGATTACTCACTGCCAATGATCGGACGATTATTTGGAGGGAGAGATCATTCAACGATTATTCACTCTTTTGAAAAGATTAAAAAAGAGATTGAAAGCAATGAAACCGTCAAAGCGGCTGTGGAAGAAATAACCAATAAGATCAAGTATTTATAAGTTTATTAACCACTATAAGATGATAACTAATTAGTTTTAAGATCATCATCATCATAGAGACGTGTAAACTGTTGAAAAATTTCTGAAAGTTCCTTCTCATCCTTAAAAGGTATCTCGATTTTTTTTGGTTTTACCCGAACTTGCTTGTGGATAAGAGTGGAAAGTTTTTTTTCAAAATCGGAAAAAGATGAAAGAGTGGAAAGTTTTTTATTTTTCTTCTCGATGGGGTGAAGAATAGTGGATATCTTTTTTTCAAGTTCTTTTACTGATAGATTTTTTTGATGGATTTCAGCTAACAGATTCTCTCTCTGGGTTAAATCTGTAATTTGCAACAACAGCCGACCATGGCTTTCAGATATTTTCTCCTCTTTTAATTCCTGAATAGTGGATAAATCAAGATGTAACAGCCTTAACAGGTTTGTGACAAACACCCTGCTCTTTCCGATTGAAACAGCAATTTCTTCGTGTGTCAGGTTAAATTGATCAATAATAGCAGAAAAACTTAACGCTAAGTCAATCGGATTCAGGTCTTTTCGCTGAACATTTTCAATAATGGATAACTGGGCAGCTTGTTTATCGGAAGCCTCAATAATATACACCGGTGCATTGGGTTGCTCAAGAATTTGTAAAGCTCTTAATCGTCTGTGACCTGCAATCATTTCATAGGTATTCTCTACCCTTCTTACCACTAAAGGCTCGATCAATCCATTTTCTTTAATGGATTGAACTAACTCTGACAGGGAGTCATCGTTATAATATTTTCTGGGTTGGAAAGGAGATTCTTTGATGAGTTCTATATTGATATCGTTAATGGTGGATCCGGTCGTATAGTCTTCAATTAAAGCGTTAATCCCTTTTCCAAGACCAAATTTTTTATTCATGAGTTAACAACTCCCTGGATAATTTTTTGTAAGCTTCCGCCCCTTTTGAAGCAGGATCATAATAAATGATCGGTTTTCCATAAGAGGGAGCCTCACTCAATCTTACATTCCTTGGAATAATAGTATCAAATACCTGATTTTTAAAATAATTGATCACTTCCTGAGATACCTGCTGTGAAAGAGAAGTATGAGAATCATACATGGTCAGTAAAATGCCTTCAATTTTTAAGGATTGATTGAATTTTCTTTGAACGAGAGAAAAAGTATTCAAAAACGAAGTTAATCCTTCCAAAGCGTAATATTCGCATTGTAAAGGGATGATCACGCTGTCGGAAGCACATAAGGCGTTGATTGTAATTAAACCCAGTGAAGGCGGACAGTCAATAAAAATGAAATCAAACTCGTCTTTGATTTTTAACAGGGCTATCTTTAAAAAGCTTTCTCGTTCCTGATGTTGTATTAATTCCACTTCTGCGCCGGCTAGGTTGATCGTGGAAGGAAGGATAAAGAGATTGTCGTATTCCGTTTTTTGAATAATGTCGTAAGGTGTTTTTTCCCCAATCAGCATATTATAAACACAATATTGCAATCCACTTCTTTTGATACCCATACCGGTAGTAGCATTTCCCTGAATGTCCAAATCAATGAGCAGAACTTTTTTTCCTTCCCTGGACAAAAAAGCGGCTAAATTAATGGCAGTAGTGGTTTTTCCAACACCACCCTTCTGGTTCGCGATAGAAATTACTTTTGGCATATTGCATAATCCTTTAAGAATAAATGGTGGAGGTGACGGGAGTCGAACCCGTGTCCAATAATCAGCAACATAACTAGGAATTACAAGCTTTACTGATTTTATACTCTATCCGGTCAAATCAGCAAACAATCGGGTAGAGATGCCAGAATAATCATTCCGAAGTACCTTCTGACAAAATACAGCGGAACCTTTCTGAGTCGTCGACTTAGTAACCGTAGAAAGGGACAGTCGCTAAATCGAAGCAGTTATGCTACTGCTAAGTTGTAATTACTATTGGCTTTTGTTTGTTGGTACAAGATTTACGAGGCCAAGTACCATCCTCGACTTGCCTATGTTATGCAACCCATTATGTCGAAACCAAATACACCCCCAAGTTTTCAAAGAACAATCACCTAACTAGTATACAAAAAAAATATTGAGAAATGCATTTTTTTAATTCGCTTGGGAGATTTTCGTTAACCAATCCATCTGAATCATCTCTTTTGCCTTTAGAATTGCATTTTTAATCGCGATAGCGTCTGAACTGCCATGGCAAATAATCGAGATGCCGTTGACACCCAAAAGTGGGGCTCCTCCATAAGAGCGGTAATCCATCCTTTTTTTTATAGAACGAAAACTCTTTTTCAGAAATAGGGCGCCAATCTTACCTGAGTATGATAGGTTTGCTTCTTGCTTGATTAATTGGAAAAGACTGGATGAAGTTCCTTCGATGGTCTTTAAAATCACATTTCCGGTAAACCCGTCTGTAATAAAAACTTGAATATTTCCCGAAAATAGATCCCTGCCTTCGGCAAAACCAATGAATTGAGGAAGCTGGTCTTTCAACAAAACATAAGCAGATTTGGTTAGTTGGCTTCCTTTTTCTTCTTCTGAGCCATTATTGATCAATCCAACCTTTGGATGAGAATAATGGAGAATATGCTCTGCATAAATCACTCCTAATCTTGCAGACTCCAATAAATGCTCCGGTTTTGAATCGGCATTGGCTCCCCCATCAATCAGCAGTGAAAAACCGGTTAAAGTAGGAAAAGCAATGGCGATGGAGGGTCTCTCGACAGAGGCGATTCTGCCTAAAAAGTATAATGATCCGGCCATTTGTGCGCCTGTATTGCCTGCACTCAGTATCGCCTGGGATTCGCCGTTTTTTACGGAAAGGATGGCTAATGCCATAGAGGAGTCTTTTTTTTGTTTCAGGATATGAGAAGGAGATTCTCCCATTTCCATGACACTGGTGGTATGAGTCACTGCATAATGACTGGAAGGCAACGGAATCGAATTCAAAGAGGATTGAATCAAGGCTGAATCACCAAAAAGATGAAAAAAAAGAGCCGGCTCTTCCCGGTAGGCCAAGAAACAACCATGAAGACGTTCGACTGCAGGCAAATCACCCCCGGGAACGTCAATGGCTATTCGAATCAAGCAGTTTCCTTGGCCGGTTTTTCTTTTAAGAAGATAATTTTTTCGTCATTATAGAAGCCGCAATGCTTACAAACTGTATGGGTGGGAATCAGTTTATTACAATTTGAGCAGCGGGTTAGGTTGACAGGGTCAATTTTCATATGAGCAACACGGTTACGTATTCTTCGTATCGTTCTTCTCTTTTTTGGTACAGCCATAATATTACTCCTTTGTACAATAAAACAACCAATTTATCTTGAATGCAGAAATATACCATATTTCCTCTTTGAAATCAATTTCAGGTTTTTTTCCTTTTCTCAACACAATGCTTTATAATTGGATGGTTGCTGAAAACAATAAGATCCTTGGAGGGACTCATGCAAGATGCTTATAGTAAAACAGGGGTAGATTCATTCCAGGAAGAAAAATCCATGAAACGCTTGCTGGGTTGGATTAACCAGACTTTTCCCTTTCGAGAAACTATCGGGAAAAATATTTTGCCTATCGGTTTTTTTGCAAATGTGATTGATCTTGGCAACCATGTAGGCGTTGCCTTGTCCATGGATGGCGTTGGTACAAAAATCCTCATCGCAGAAAAAGCGGGAAAATTTGACACTATCGGTATAGATTGTGTTGCCATGAATGTCAACGATCTTTTATGTCTGGGGGCAGAACCGGTGAGTTTTATGGATTATATTGCTGTCACCAAAATCGAACCTGATGTCATTGAACAATTGGCAAAAGGATTTTACGAAGGAGCCAGGCAAGCCAACGTGAATATACCGGGAGGTGAGATGGCACAAGTAAAAGAGCTGCTTCACGAGGGAGAAAACAGTATTGACTTGGTGGGTACCGCCCTGGGCATCATTGACACTGACAAAATCATTACCGGCAAACAAATACACCCGGGTGATAAAATCATCGGACTTCCCAGCAATGGAATACATAGCAATGGCCTCACACTGGCAAGAAAACTTTTATTGGATAATCCGGAAATACCCCAGCAAGAAGTGATGTTGGATTTATTAAAACCAACCGCTATCTACGTTCAGCACATTATGGCTATTCTGAAAAAAATACCTATTCATGGTATGGCGCATATCACCGGAGAAGGATTTTTAAATATCCTGCGTTTAGAGACGAATGCCTTGTATACAATAAAAAAACTACCTCCGGTACCCCCCATCTTTCAAACACTTCAGAAATACGGCGAGATTCCGAATACGGAAATGTTTAAAATTTATAATATGGGTGTCGGATACATCGTTATTATCGATCCGCAAGATGTGCCTCTTGCGATGCAAACTTGGAAAGACTTGAATCTACCGGCTTATGAAATAGGAGAAGTGCTTCCTTATTCAAAACCAAGGATTGAAATTGAACCCTATCAAATATACAGTGAAGGGCAAGGGTTTGCCTCGTTTCCCGCTACGCATGAATAAAGTTTACCAGTTTTTATTACTTTTCAGTTTGCTGTTACTTACTTTTTTTGGTTTTTTTTCACTTCAGACCAGAATTGAGCTGAGAAACAAAGAAGAGAACACCCTTAGCCTTTCTAAAAGGGAAAAAATGAGTTATGGAGAAGGGGAATATAATAAGGCGCTTCTTCTGTGGAAAAAAACGGACGAGGAACTTTTTAATAAGATCATGTCTGCGAGCGCCAGTACCAATGAAATCATACTGCTTCGTCAATATAAGTATTTGATGGAAGAAATTACCCGGCACATCCAAGAGATCAATCGTATCGAGCCCCCTGCTGCTCACACACTAATTCATGAAAAGCTCATTGAATTGAATGAATATGCTTATCAAACATGCTTATTTTATTTTAAAGATATAAAGAAGAGCCAATTTTATTTTAAAAGATATGTTTTAACGTATTATGGGTTATACCGTCCATAAATTGCCTAAAACCCCGTTAAAACGAGCTGAAACGGTTATGATGGTTTGCTGAATTCAATATAGATCTTTTTTGTCTCTGCTTCCCAAATGACAGAAGCGCCAAAGCTCTCACTAATAAAACGTAACGGGACAAAAGTTCTGCCATTGACCAATTTAGGCGGAACATCCAGGTTTTTCTTTTCTCCGTTCACTACCGCGATGACACTGCCGATGATCACCTCAATCTTTGTAGAACCCAATGAATAAGTCACTTTTTTGGTTTCCGCTTCCCAATCAATTTTAGCCCCGAAGGCTTCCCCTATGAACCGCAAAGGCACCAGTGTTCTTCCATTTTCTGTAAACGGCGGCGCTTCTAATTCAATACGATTTTGATTAACATAGGCTGATCTGGAACCAATTTGCAATTCAATTTTGATGATTTCCGTATTTACCTTACCTTGGAAAACAATAATACGGGAATTACCCGCATCGGCAATCCATAATTTTTGATCAAACGTATTTAGAGAGAGAGGATAATTCAAAGACTCCCTATTTTCTGCATACGCAGAAAAGTGTTTAGGATATAAAATAGTTCCTTTTGTTCCGTAAGAATTAATGTACTCCCCTTTTGTAGTATAGAATCCCACATTACATTTGGAAGTGTTGCACACGACGATCAAGTTCTGAAAGAGCTTAATATCGGTATATCCAAAAAAAGTCTCCTCCAGTAAAGTAAAATAATGCACCAATGCACCGGATGTATCAAAAACATACACTTTATGAACGGAAGGAACCAGGAGAAAGACAAAACCTGATTTATCAACGCAGATTCTACAATCATTTAGTAAATAGGGGTTCTCGATTTTTGGAATCTGCGTTTTTACGACATCATCTGATTGGGCTGTAAAACTATACAAAATAGAATCAATCCAAGAGTATATAAAAACTCGGTTATCCTCCGATCGAATAAACACAGTGGATATTGGTGGAATATAGGAGGGGATCTGAATCTCGGAACTTACCCAATTAGTAGGATTCACTTTTAAAATACGCAGAAAAACATCCTGATAAACTACAAACACATCACTCGTGGAAGATTGAAACAACTGGATATTACTTTGAAAATAGGAGTCGTTTTTAGGAAAATCCAGTTTGAAGGCACTTTTCCATAATTCATAATAATAATAATGTAATTTATTCGTGATGGAATCGTATGTTACCACTTGCTGGTGATTCCCGCAAACAGAAGATGGCATTAACAAAGCATTTTCAGAGTTGGCGACTGGAATTCTCAATGTATTGTCATGGCCATCGTATAAAAAGATCCCTTTATAGGGATGAATCAGTAACGCTTTATGTTGTAAAAAACCGGCCAGATGCGGTTGATATTGAGGAGATTCAGGTAGAGCCGAGAGGGAGCTGTATAATAAAGAAAACTGGGAAGTATACACCTCAAATTTGAATTCAGCATCATATAGATAACAATCCCCGGAAGAATTCATGGAAAATCCTATTGAAGAGGGTAATCTTGAATTTACCAAACTCCCTTTGCGAAGTATTTCGCCACGGGTATTAAATTGATAAAACGAACTTTCATTTTCGGATGAATTAAAATCATCCAGGCATAAGATAAAAAAATATCCTTGAAATGACTGAATATCTTTTACTAAGAGTGGTAAATTGTTTTCCATCAAAATGACAGGGGGTTGGTCATTTTTGGAAATATCCATTAAAAATGCTTCATACGTAAGGTTATCGGTAAAAAGAAAAAGGGTATCGGAAACTGAAGCAAATTGATGGATTGATCTCATTCCGATGGTGGGGAAGGCTTTTAAGTTAATTTCGGTTAACAACACTCCCTCTATGCTGATCTTATACAAATATTCATTGATCAATAACCAGCAGTTGTCAGTGTTAGCTTGGAAATCCAATTGATGAATAGGGGAAGGTTGAGATATAGGTAAGCTGAAAGAGTTTACGATGGAAAAATTCTCTGAAAATACGCAAATAGAAGACTTCAAAGCATCCAGCACCCAAATTCTATTTGAATTGTCAACGGAAATAATCAGAGGGAATCCTAGTTCGTTCTCCAAAGGACCGTATCCGATGACAGAATTATTCTCCGCATAAGCAGCGGTGAGGTGGATAGGCAGCAGCAACAGCAACCAAGATAAAAGTATCGAAAGAATCCCATAACAAGATTTTTTCATGAGAACTCCTTAATATATTCTTTCTCTCCCTATTATAATGAACTTTCATTTCCAATGCTAAATGATAAAATTTTTTTTAGAAATTAAAAAAGGAGACCGAATCATGAGTGAAGTAAAAAAAGGCTATATTTACACTGAAACCGATGAGTGGGTAAAAGTTGACGGGAATGAAGTTCTTATCGGTATAACAGATTATGCTCAGCACCATTTGGGTGATATTGTATTTGTTGAAATCACTGCAGAAGGAAAGACAATCAAAAAAGGAGATGTACTGACCACCATTGAATCAGTTAAATCCGCCAATGATGTTTTTTCCCCTGTATCTGGAAAAGTTCTTGCTATGAATACGAAACTGGAAGAAGACAGCGGCCTTATTAATAAAGATCCTTATAACGAAGGATGGATAGCCAGAATACAGTTAGCAAATCCCGAAGAACTCTCTACATTGATGCAAGATGAAGATTATCATCAATATCGCAAGGAATAATTTATGAGATATATACCTATCACTGATCAAGATATTCAGGATATGCTGAAAGAAACCAACTTATCATCCGTTGAATCTTTGTTTCAGTCAATACCCTCTTCTATTCGCTTTAAACAAGATCTTGCATTGCCAATGCCATTGGATGAGATGGAGCTAGAAAGACATGCCCGCCAAATTGCCTCAAAAAACAGTACCAGCCAAACACACGATACCTTTATTGGTGAGATCAATTACCAGCATTTTATTCCCTCTATTGTCGATACCCTTTCTTCAAATTCTGCTTTTTATACCGCCTACACACCGTATCAACCTGAAGTCAGTCAGGGAACATTAGAAGCCATTTATCAGTTTCAATCCTATATGACACATCTGACCGGAATGGATTTCTCGAATGCTTCCCTGTATGACGGCGCTACTGCTGCAGCAGAGGCTCTTTATATGTTAACCAGCTCTTCCCGGAAAAAAAGAGCGGTGCTTAGCAGTACTCTTCATCCCCATGTGAAAGAAGTCATCAGAACTTATGCAAAAATGCGGAATATCGAAATAGAGGAAATACACTCAAACGACGGAACACTTGCGATTCACGATGCAGAGGATAAGTTCACAGAGCAGACAGCCTGTTTTATCGTTCAAATACCGAATGTTTTTGGATTAATAGAAGATTTGAAACCATTGTACGACAAATTATCTGAAAAAAAGATAAAATTAGTCGTTGTCATCTTGGAGCCAATGCTTCTCGGCGCTCTAATGCCCTATGATCCTGCCCGGGTAGATATTGTTTGTGGAGAAGCGCAAACTTTTGGTATCGAAACATGTTATGGCGGCCCGGGGCTCGGATTTTTTACCGGAAAAAAAGAATTGATCAGAAAGATTCCTGGAAGAATTGTGGGAAAAACAACGGATAAAGAAGGCAGAGAGGCTTATGTGATGACATTAAGAGCCAGAGAACAAGATATCAGAAGAGAAAAAGCAACTTCCAATATCTGCACCAACCATGCTTTAAATGCATTACGAGCGACTATTTATCTTTCAACTGTTGGAGAAGATGGTCTGAAAGCAATTGCCAGAGAGAATATCAATATCAGTCATTATGCCATTGACAGAATTGAAAAGGAAACGCCTTGCCAGATCCCTTATAAGAAACCCTATTTTAATGAAATTCTTGTAAAAATCCCTACGCCTCATACTCATCAGGAAATGATCAAAAAACTTTATGAAAAAAATATTCTCATCAGTAAAAACAACATGGGTCGTTTCTTCCCCTACCTTGGTGAATCTTTTGTGATTAGCTTCTCAGAAATTCACCAAATAAGCCAAATAGACAACCTGATTCTTGCGTTAAAAGAGGTGCTCTCATGACAGTTAAGTTATTGATTGAAAGTTCCAAAAAGGGGAATACGGGCATACATCTCCCACTCAAAAGTAATTTTCCGAAAACAGATCTTCACCAAACATTCCCAAACGAATGGGTACGGGAGACGATCGGGTTACCAAATGTTTCAGAGCCTGAAGTGGTCAGGCATTTTACAAATCTCGCCAGTCTCAACTACGGAGTAGACAGCGGATTTTATCCATTAGGATCCTGCACTATGAAGTACAATCCTAAAATTAACGAAAAGCTGGCTAACCTGGAAGGATTTACCAAAACACACCCTCTGCAACCTGATTTTACTGTTCAAGGGAACCTCTACCTAATGATGCATTTTGAACAGCTTTTGGCTGAAATAACCGGTATGGATGCTTTTACTTTATTACCTGCAGCCGGCGCTCATGGAGAATTGACAGGTATGATGATTGTGAAAGCATATTTTCAAAATAAAGGAGAGGCTGAAAAGAGGACCAAGATACTGATACCTGAATCAGCACACGGCACCAATCCAGCATCCGCTGCTTCTGTCGGATTTGAAATTGTCGAAGTGAAATCTACTAATTGCGGAGGAGTCGATGTAGCGCATTTAAAAGAAGTGATGAATGATCAAGTCGCCGCTATCATGTTAACCAATCCCAATACTGCCGGCGTTTTTGAAACCGATATTCTTGAAGTGGCGGAAATTATGCATCAAAACGGTTCTTTGCTTTATTATGACGGTGCCAACCTGAATGCTTTATTAGGGCAAGTACGTCCGGGAGACATGGGATTTGATATTGTTCACCTGAATTTGCATAAAACTTTCAGCACTCCACATGGTGGGGGAGGACCTGGGTCCGCTCCCGTTGGTGTGAAAGAATATCTTAGAGAATATCTTCCTGTACCGGTTATTCGTGAGAGGAACCATCAAATAACCAGTGAAACTGATCAATTTAACTCAATTGGGATGATACGATTGGCTGGATCTAATTTTCAGGTTATAGTAAAAGCTTATCTGTACATTCTGACAATGGGAAGTGATGGATTAAAGAAAGCCAGCTCTATTGCCGTATTAAATGCTAATTATATTAAAGAAAAATTATCGCCTTTCATTCCTGCCGGTGTACCATGTATCTGTATGCATGAGTGTGTACTTTCTGCAAAAGATTTTGCTCCGTATGGCGTTCAGGCGAAAGACATATCCAAACGTTTAATTGATTACGGATTTCATCCACCAACGAATTACTTCCCGTTAATCATCCCTGAAGCCTTAATGATCGAGCCAACGGAAACCGAATCAAAAGAGACAATGGATCATTTTATCGATGCGATGAAAAAGATTGTACAAGAAGCAAAAGAAAACCCCTCGTTACTACTTGAAGCACCACATTACACCCCTATCTCGAGACCGGATGAAGTGAAAGCGGCTAAAGACTTGAACGTAACCTATTAAAAAGATCTTGAGAAGACACCTTTATAGAAGTAGTTCTTAAAGGTGTCTTTCTTTTTTTTCAAACAGGAAAAATCCCTGGAGCATGATATAAAGCATCTCTTTCATATTACCTTTGCTCTTTTGGAGCATCAGGATAAAGTTGGGAATTAAACGTATAAAACCAACTACTGGAATCAAAAGAGAGGGAATAAAAAGAGAGTGATAGGGAACATAATTACATACAAAAATTGGCAGCAAACCAAGGCTGATACCGATACCAAGCGATAAATTATTTGAAAGAAACACCACTACTAAAAAAATAAAAAACAAAAAAGAGACTAATCCAGGAAATAAAGCAAACAAAACACCCGTTGATGTAGCGCCGCCCTTACCTCCTCTAAAACCAAGAAAAACCGACCAGTCATGCCCGGCAATGACTGCAACCGTGCTGATAGAAAGGGCTGCCACACTAAATTCATAATGCTTGGCTAAACAGATGGGGAGAAAACCTTTCATAAAATCAATGATAAAAGTGGCGATTCCATATAACGGTCCAATCGATTGAAATGCATTGATGGTTCCCATGTTTTTGGTTCCAAGGAAACGTATGTCTGTTTTCTTCTTAAGATAACCGAAAATATAGGCGGTAGGAAAGGAGCCGACTATGTAAAAACCGATGGCAGAAAAAGTTTCATATATCCTCATATTAGGTATATTATACATTAATCAGAAGTGATTTTAAAAAAATCAATATTTTCGATATAGAGCACACATCTGTTTGAAAATGAGTGGAACAAAAGGGAAATAATGAAATATTGATAAAAAAAGCTTTTAATCAGTATTAGAATGGCTTATATTTTAAAGGTAGCTTCAAACAAAGGAGAAAAACATGCTAAAAAAGAGCGTCAAAATTATCGCTTTTATTGTGATGGTTTGTTCTGGATTCTCTCTCTACTTTTCTTCCCCACTCCTTTTCGCAAAGAATCCAGAAGAGGTCTGGAATTTTTATAACAATCAATTAAATGGGGGTGCCGTCTACCAGGTAATCGTGGATCCAACTTCGCAAAACTGGTATTGTACGGTGAATAAAATCAGTTTATATACAAAAAAGCAGGGGAATGATTATTGGGAAAAGATACCATTACCTCAAACCAATACTTATATACAGTACATTTACCCTTTTTCCTCATATTTTCTTATGGCTTCTGATCAAGGGATGTACTTATATCAAGGACAAAATCAGGAACAAAGTATTTGGGAAGAAGTAGAAACGCCGATGGCGATAAAAACCATTGAAATCCTAAAAACATCCTATCAAAATAAAGACATTTACTGGTTAGCCACTTCCAGCGGATTATTTTTTTCTTACGATGCCGGGGGAGAAAATCCCGATAAACTTTTCCAATGGCATATGACTAATTTGAATGTCAACCTTGAATTGAAAGACCTTTGGTTCGATAACGAGACGAAAACGCTGTATGTTCTTGCCTCTGATGGGTGGTTGTACATGAAAAAAGAACCAGAATTGCCCGGAGAATTAGAATGGAACAGAATAAGACTGAGCGAGAATATACATCATGTACAACAATTTTGTACCGGCCAAGGTGCGCAAAAAACATGGATTATCAGTACAGAAGATCAGGGTTTATTTATATCAAATGATTCTGGTATCTCTTGGGAAAACATCAGCAAAGACCTTCCTAACCTCTATATCAGCCAGATGAATTTGATGAACGAGGATGTTTATACCGCCACATACGGAGGTTTCTATATTTATCATCTGAATACCGGAAGGTGGAGCAAAATAGGGAATTCCTTATTTAACGAACAGATCAACTGCTTTGCTGTCGATGAAGATAATCAAAAAGTGATCATTGGCACCAATGGTAACGGGATTTGGACAACACGCTATTCTGGAGAAAACGGAATATGGCTAAAAGATGATCAAAAAATCGAAGGTATCTTAGTCAAAAAAATGATAAAAAATCAATCGGAAAATAAGATACTTTTGTCTACCTGGGGAGCAGGCATTTACGTTACCAGCAATAATGGGCTCAATTGGAAACAATCCAATCAAGGATTGACTAATCCGTATCTTCTTTCTCTTTATTACGAGTCTGATGAAAAAATCTGGGCAGGAACATTCAACGGAGGGTTATTTCTTTCCAAGGATTTTGGTGAGTCCTGGAATCAAATCAAATCATCCACTTTATTAAGCAGTTATGTATATAGCATTTTAGTTGACAGGAAAAATACCAATGTAATCTATATCGGAACCAATAGGACGATCTTGAAATCGAATAATCAGGGGGAATCCTGGAATACACTAAATCTGGGTACCGAAGATAAACCGGTAGGCAACATTCTGACGATAGAACAGGATTGGGCAGATCCGAATATTATTTATGCCGGAACCGATTCTTCCGGAGTGTATGTTTCAAAAGATGGCGGAGAATCCTGGTTTCCTTCCCAAAATGGATTACCATTCAGGACAATTAATCAACTATACGCTATTCCCCACCAAAAAAATATCCTGATAGCCGCTACAAATGGAGACGGGTGTTATCTATCCGAAAACCAGGGAAATTCATGGGTAAAAATAGAAGGACCACAACAGAATATGATGGTGTATGATATCATCGACACCTATGAAAAAACTCCTAACGATGACTGTTTTATTTCTACCGAGAACGGAATATTCCGACTGAATTTACTCACAAAAGTGTGGAATTCGGTTGGCAATGGCTTACAGCAGACCAGTATCCGAAGTTTACTGTATTATAAGAATCAATTATGGGCAGGCACATACGGGAAAGGGGTTGCCAGATTGATCAATCTTCCCAGCCCGCCTATACCCATGGAACCGGCAAATTTAGCAGAAATCACCAAAACAAGAATTATGTTTCGATGGTCTGAGTCTTCCTATTCTGAATACCCGGTTTTATACAAAGTACAAATTGCTACCGATCAAGATTTTAAAGACATTTTTTACCTATCAGGCACTATATCCGGAGATCAATGGCTGATACCGGAAAATGTATTGAAACGGCATCATACTTATTATTGGAGAGTTCGGGGCGAGACTATTCTTGGCAATACAGAATGGTCAAAAAGCTATCATTTTACCATCGTAACCATCATACAAATGCAGATTAAACAATCAGAGATTCAGATTAACGGTCAAAGTACAGCGATTGACAGCGATCCAAAAGTGACTCCTGTGATTAAAGACAACCGAACCTTCTTACCGATACGAGTTATCATTGAGGCTTGGGAAGGTACTATACAATGGGATAGTCAAATAAAAAAGGTGACGATCCAAGTCAATGGAAACAATATACAATTAACCATTCAGCAACCGATTGCTTTGGTGAATGGAAAATCAAAAAAAATCGATGAGAATAGTAAAGTAGTTCCTTTTATCTTGAACGGAAGAACCATGCTGCCGCTTCGTTTTATCGCTGAAAATTTACAGGCACAAGTAGAGTGGGATAACACGACGCAAAGAATTACTTTGATCTATCCAATGAGGAGGACAACATGAGTCATGAAATCAATGTACAACTTGAGTTAAATGATTTGAGCTGCTCACTACTCAGATTGATCAGCTCTTACATCATGAACACATCCAATTTTACTATTGATGAAATGGATGAATTTAAATTTTTGTTACATGAAACGCTTTGTTATGTGAAACAGAGTATTACTCCAACCAAACCGGTATGCATTACTTTTTTATCAGACGAAGACATGATTCAAGCCACGATTTTAGTGGAAACGCTTGCCAATGGCAATAAGCATTACATGAACCAAGCCAGCCCATTGTATCAAATAGCCCAACATTTATTAAAAGACTTTTCTATGGATGAAAGCCAAGATCAAAAGCTGATTTTTACTCTAAAAAAAGAAAAAAGAGCTTTCCATGGATAAACAAGAACGAGAGGATAAGATACTTCAACATCAATGGATTGTTCAGTATCTGGCAAACAAATTAGCAGATAGGAATGCCCAATTAGTGGAAGACTTAAAATCTGTCGGCAATATCGGATTAATTAAAGCAGTGGATAATTATAATCAAAATATCGGTACCGCTTTTACCACTTACGCAACGGTATTAATCCAAGGTGAAATGCTTCATTATATGCGAGACAATTCAGACATTATCAGAATCCCCAGGAAATACACAGCTTATTATAAGATGATACAAGAAGCGGTTCATGAATTACGAAACACTTCCGAAAAAGTACCGACAATCCAACAAATCTCTGATAAAACCGGATTATCCAGGGAAATCATTATAGAATCCTTTGAAGCTGGATTGGCAAAATTTCCTACCTCTATTGAAGAGTCACTATTAAACGAAGAAGAAAAAGTTTTGATAAAAGATACGCTTTCCGATCCACACGATCATGTCACTACCGCTATTCAACGAATAACCTTGAACACAGCCTTAATGAAACTGGAAGCCATTGAGAGAAAAAGTATTGTTCTCAAGTATAGCCAGGACTTAACTAATCAAGAAATTGCAGAAAAACTCGGGGTACACACTGGAAAAGTGAATCGATCCATAAAAAGTGGTTTAGATAAATTAAAAAAAATATTAGAGAGAAGCGGGGCTTAATCAAAGAAAAACGTTCATGTTTCACGTGAAACATGAAAAGGGAGCTTCTATTTTTGATGTAAAACCGCAATCAAGGTGAGTACATCTGAGGGTTTCACCCCAGAGAGGAGTTTAGCTTCAGCCATCGTAGCTGGTTTGAAGCGAAGCAAACTTTCTCTCGCCTCTTTGGAAAGCGAAACAGGTAAAGAATCGAAAAGGGTAATGGGTAAAGAAACCTGGTCAAATTTTAGAATCTTCTGAATTTCATTTTTTTCCCGGATAATATACCCTTCATATTTTGCTTCAATCTCTAATGCCAGTTTTGAATCCTCATTCAGTGTTTGTAAAGGCGGATAAAAATGCTCCATAATCCAAAAAGAGATTTCAGGTTTTTTGAGAAGTCCGAATAAAGAGCTATCTTGAGATAGAATAGATAATTCTTGGTTTTGTAACCACTGATTTACCTCTTTATTCGGAGTGATTCTATGAGAGTTCAACCACTCCCGTCCTTTCTCAATATCATCTCTCTTTTGTTGATAAACAGCCCATCTTTCAGGCGTGACTAATCCAATATTCTTTCCTTTTTCAGTCAATCGTAGATCGGCGTTGTCTTCTCGTAAGGATAATCTATATTCAACATGAGAGGGAGTGATGCGATAAGGCTCCAGTACATCTTTATGAATCAAATCATCGATCATCACTCCTATATACGATTCATAACGATTCAATAGGAAGGAAGGTTTCTGTTGAATAAATAAGGCAGCATTTATACCGGCTATTAACCCTTGAGCAGCAGCTTCATCATACCCGGTAGTGCCATTGATTTGTCCGGCAAGAAAGAGACGGGCAATTAATTTGGATTCTAACGTTGCTTTTAAAGCAGAGGGATCTACCCAATCGTATGCAATAGCATAAGCAGGTCGTGTGATAATAACATTTTCCAAACCCGGAATTGTATTCAATATTTCCTCCTGGCAAGAAGGAAAAACACTCATATTCATTCCGGCCATATACATTTCATCTGTTTGATACCCTTCTGATTCTAAAAAGAAAGAATGCGCCTTCCTGTCTGGAAACCATTTCACTTTTTCTTCTAACGAAGGGCAATTTCTTGGTCCGGTTTTGACCATATTCCCGGTATGGGAAGGTTGATACTTGAGAAATTTTTTTGTTGTCTCAAATGTTTTTTCATTGGTCCACCCCAGGTAAGAGGGAAGTTGGTTCTTATAAATCTTGGGTGGACTCATAAAAGATAAATGAATGGGATCTGTGATGCCTTCCTGAATCACGAATTTTGACAAATCAATGCTTTTTTTGTCAATTCTAGGCGTAGTGCCTGTATTAAACCGACGAACAGGCAATCCAAGAGATAACAAACAACCGGATAAGTCATTTGAAGCTAGTTCGCCGTTTCGACCAGCTTCATAGGATATCAGCCCGACGTGAATTTTCGCGTTTAAAAAAGTGCCGGTGGTCAAGATAACTACCGTACCCAGTATGGATTCTCCATAGATATCTTCTACGCCGATGCAAGTATCCTGCCTGACTAAAATTTTCTGTACGATTGTCTGGTATAGGGTTAAATTGGGTGTTGCCTCCAGTGTTTTTTTCATCGCTCCGGAATAAGCATATTTATCACATTGGACTCGTTTTGATCGCAATGCTAATCCTTTGGAAGTGTTCAGGATTCTGATCTGGGAAAGTGCTTTTTCCGCGTTTATAGCAATTTCTCCCCCCAGTGCGTCAATTTCCGCGATCACCTGTGATTTGCCGGAGCCACCGACTGCCGGATTACAAGGCATCCAAGCCACAGAATCCAATTGTATACTGGTTAACAGAGTGCGGCATCCCAGTCTTGAAGTTGCCAGAGCAGCTTCACAGCCTGCATGGCCACCTCCCACGACAATCACATCAAATGGTTTCATAAAACCTCTCCGGTTGTAGAATTTAACGAGCAGATCTCCCCGTTTGATAACAGATGGGAGGGGATGATATCGGCGAGTTGTTCCGTTGTTACCGAAAATAAATCATAAGGTAGAATGAAACCGTCTGCATATGATCCCGGTTTCAGCACTCCTAACGAATTCGGAAAATGGGATTGTATCGCTCCTGCTACCGAATAAGCAAAAAATGCTTCTTTTCTGGACATAAATCTCTCTGCATGAGATAGGATCAGAAAAGGATTCATTGTCTCAACCGGCGCATCACTCGAAATGGAAAAGGGGATCTGTTTTACTGCGATATCATGATACGGATACCCGATCTCTGCTAATCGGGCAGATCCTAATCTTAAAACCGCCATCTGTCGGTCTGCTTCAGCAAAAGCAGGTTGAATGTTAATGAACAAGGGAAGTTTTTTTATTCTGGAAAGCTGGTCTGAAGAAGCCATTTGTACATGTACCAGTCGATGAATCATAGCAGAGTCGGAATGAGAAGCGACATATTCAAACGCTTGAAGGCACTTCTCAAGCGCTTGGTCTCCGATAACATGAATGGCTAATTGTTTTTTGTGATGATTGGCTGATTGAATGAAACGTATTAACTCATCCGTTGTGTAAAATGAAAAACCATGCTGATCCGGTTTGTCAGAATACGCATGCATGATGTTGGCATTGTGTGCGCCAAGTGAGCCATCCATATAAACTTTAAAAGAACCGAATGAAAAAGTGTCCGTGTCAGGATACTTTTTACAAAATTCTATTGCTTGATCCATCTCTTCAGGGGAATTGACTAAAATTTTTTCATGAAGATGCAGAGGTGTTGTTCTGAGCAGAGGAATAACAGTTTCCAAAGTCGAAATCGAGCAGTCTTCTGTATGAACTGAACATATCCCAAACCGCTGACAAGCCTGATAAGCTGCTTTAAGAGAAGCTTCCTGTGAACCTTTACAGGTTTGCATCTGTTGGTATAAAGAAAGCAGTGCTTTTTCTGTTAGAAACCCGGTCGACAGATCCGTTCCATCCAGTTGATGGTATTGATTCAAAGAAAAAGTTTGGAGAGTTTTTGTATTCACGATACCCGCATGACCGCATTTACGAGTCAATAAAACCGGTTTATCTATCCCCAGAGAATCTAAAAGTTGTTTTGTAGGAGTGAAGCCTATGATATCTTCGCTCCAACCCCGGTAAACGAGTACATCTCTCGTATCAGCCTGCATAGGTTCAAACCACCGAGAGGGGTCCGGTGTTTCGAAAAGATTCTTCTCCAGCAAAGAAGCGCCAAATCCTAATAAATGACAATGAGAATCAATAAAGCCCGGGTAAAGGTAATAACCCTTAAGATCCAATACTGTTTCCTTCGATAACCGTTTCGGAAGGTCGGGTAGTAATTCTGTGATCAGATGATTGCGGATATGTACACAACTATCATCATACTGCTGAAGAATCGGGTCATAAACCTGTATATTTTTTAACCACATTTATTGCTTTACACTCCTAATACCAAAAGAATAGCTTTGAATAATCAGTTTACAACTCCCCTTTTGTGTTACAATGATGAAGTATCTATTGAGGAATTTATGAGAGGCAAAAAAAAGAAATAAGATAAAAGCCAAACAGGATGTAACGCAATGATAAAAGAATATTATCAGGTTATCCAAAAAGAGCAGATAGCCAGGATTGAAAATTCAATCCTTCAGCGTGTTGAATTGAATCAGCTGAATCAGACTACTCTTCGCATGTATCTGAATGGAAAAGTAGGTTTAGCCAAGGCAGAAGGTGCTTATGATGACCTTGAACTTGAGAAAATCGCTTTCCAAAGAGTAAAGGAGGGACCGGAATACCAGGCTGAACCAACCTCTAATCAGCAGATTGAGATAGTGTATAATTACATGATTGCAAAAGGATCTGATTTTGTTGCTGATATGAGCGATTTTATCTCCACGCTTAAAAATTTATTTCCTGCTATTACTTTCAGCAACCATATCAAGTTGGTTGATCATATCTTTCGACTGCATAATAATAATGGCGTGTATCTTTCTTATCAAGACCATTTTTTAGATATGAATGTATGTTTTGAGTATTCTCGGGCGGGAGAAAAAAAATCAGGTTGTTTCCGATTCAGAGGAAGGCGGTATGAGAAGGAAGTATTTATTTCCTATCTCAGCAACTTGCTGCAGGCATGTCAAAGTCCTTATCTTTCCAAACCGGAACAACTTTTACCCATTATTATCTCAACACAGGATCGAGTTTTTTTTACCCAATTGCTAACCATTTTAAACGGTGAACGTTACTTCCCGGATAGTTCCTCTTTCTCTGCCATAAAAGAACAGCTTTTATTTCACCCGTCTTTTTCCTTTTATCAGTCTCATGATCCGGAAATACACTTTATTCCTTTTTTTGATGCTGAAGCAGTCGTAAATCCGACTTTTCGGATTTCTTTGGTTCAGGATGGAAAAGTGATTACCCCTTACACCAATAAAGAAATATCTCAAAAAACCGGATTACCTTTAACGGGCAGCAGCGTGCCGGTCTGGGGGGGGATGCCGACCTTATCTTTACAAGCTTTTGATATTCAATCTACTCATCAGAATTTAGCAGAGGTTTTAAATGGGTCGAATGGCATTTTATTACAGCAGATTCATTATGAGGACGATTCTATCCGGGAAAATTTAAAAGTCAGAGCGGATCATGTTTTTTTAACCGATGGTTCCACCATTCTTGGCGCTTTACCTCCGCTTTCGGTATCGGTTCCCTGGAAGAATTTATTCTCGGTCTGTTTTAAAGGGGTCACCATTGAACCGATTATTCCATTTTCGAATCAATTTGGATTGGTATTAGATTCGATTCCCTATCAATGGTAACGCAAAGGAAAGCTGCTGAATATGTTAAAAATAAATAAAGCGCTTGTAATAGCCTTAATTGCTGATATTTTTGCTCAGTGTGTGAAAACGGTCTTTTATTATTTTAAAACTAAAAAATGGGATGTTAGTTTATTGTTTTCTAATGGGGGTTTTCCCAGCTCTCATGCTGCTACAGTCACCGCTTTGAGCACCAGGATAGGTATTCAGGAAGGAATCGATAGTACCTATTTTGCGATCTGTTTTATTTTCAGCCTGATTGTACTGTTTGATGCTGCCGGTGTTCGTCAGGAAGTTGGGAAGCACTCGAAAACATTGAATGATCTGATAGGATTACTGAAGATGAAAGAAAAAGTCAAATTTGTTGAGCTGGAAGAATGGATTGGCCATAATACGGTAGAAGTGTTTGGTGGCGTTATGATAGGATTTCTCATTGGGTGGGGACTAGGTTTTCTGCCATTTCTTTCAGTGTAAGCCGGGAGGTTTCATGTGAAACATTTGCATGTTGTGATCTACGGACCGATGTGTGCCACCTGTAATTTGCTTTATAAACGAAGCATCGATGTATTAGAAGATCTGGGATATCCCTATGAGATTGAAAAAATTGAAGATCCGGCAATTATTCTTGCACAAGGATTTCTTCTGACACCTGTTCTGGTTGTCAATCAAAAAGTGATCGCTCAAGGGGAAATTCCATTTTTTGATTCCCTGAAAAAGGAAATCATGCTGATGATTGCTGAAGCGGAAAAGAAGGAGCCAACATCATTACAATAGCATAAGGGGTTAATTTTATGATGCAATTTGTCTGGATTATCTTATTAGGTCTTACAGCTGGTATTTTTAGTGGTTTGTTGGGTATAGGAGGGGGCATTATTCTTGTGCCGGCTTTGATTTATATCTTTAAATTCTCTCAAACCCAAGCGCAAGGTACGACACTGGCCATGATGATACCCCCTATTGGTTTATTAGCTGTTATGGAATACTATAAACAAGGGCAGATTAATTGGAAAGCAGCTGCCTTCCTTTGTGCCGGTTTCTTTTTCGGGGGATTGATCGGAGCTAAAATTTGTTTACTTCTGCCGAAAGGGTTGCTTCAAAAAATATTTGGTATGGTCTTATTATTGGTCGGGGCAAAAATGTTCTTTGGCAAGTAAATCCTCCGCTATTATGTCAAAAAATAATCCACGATCAGTTTAATGCCCAGAGAAGCTGAAATGAGAATAAAAACCGGTTTTATCAGAAGATGGCCTTTTTTTAAAGCCAGCTTTGAACCGATGTAAGCACCCAATACCATAAAAATTCCCACTAATATACCGATCCTGTAAAGGATTTTTCCATGATAGGCAAACAAACCGAGAGAGACTATATTGCTGGTGAAGTTTAATAGTTTTGAATGACCTGATGCCAATAAATAGTCTTCTTTCAGTAGTTTTCGAAAACCAAAGAGAAGAAAAGAGCCGGTACCCGGTCCAAAAAAGCCATCATAAAACCCTAAAAAAAGTGAAAAACCAACTAATACCCAATAGGAAACTTTTCCCTTTGGAGAATCCCTCAGGGAAACACTGTCTTTAGAAAGCAACGTATAGAGGGTGATAGCAAGGATCAGCCAACCAAACAGCAGTTGAAGAAAATCAGAAGAAAGACGTACCGTAAGATTTACTCCGATGATGGCTCCCAGAATAGTAAAAGGGATAAGAGGGTAAATGGGTGAAAAGTCAATTCTTTTGCTCCGGATGTATTGCCAAGAGCTGGTAATGGAGGAACAGGAAGCTGCAAACTTATTGGTTCCTAACGCTTGATGAATGGGTAATCCGAAAAAAATAAATGCCGGTATGCTGATTAAGCCCCCTCCGCCTGCAATTGCATCAATAAAGGAGCTGAACAATCCGGCAAAACATAAAAAAAATAGGGGGGTATTCTGTAATATTTCCATTTTTCTTGTTTAATCCACAAGTTTATTATACCTAAATGGAAACAACAATAGAGGATTCTGTAAAAACCTGTAAAATTTCTTTAGTAAAAAAAGGATATGGAAAAGGACAATGCAAAAAGAGCGGATTCAAAAAGTACTTGCACGAGCCGGAATAGCTTCAAGAAGGAAGGTAGAATGGTATATGGTGCAAGGATTAGTAGCGGTAAACGGAAAAGTGGTCACTCGGTTGGGAGAGACGATAGATCCGGAAACAGACAAGGTAACCGTTAATGGACACGAAGTATCCTTGTTTAGTGAAAAAAAATACCTATTATTTTATAAACCCAGATTAGTTATTAGCTCTTGTTATGATGAACAAAAGAGGCAGACTGTCATGGACTATTTTTCAGACGTTCATACCAGGTTATATCCGGTTGGAAGGCTGGATTATGATTCTGACGGGTTACTGATCCTGACGAACGATGGTGATTTTACGTATGCTTTAACGCATCCTAAACATGAGGTGATGAAAACTTACCTGGTTCATATTCAGGAGGAGATATCCAGGAGCGAGATCTCTCTTTTAGAGAGAGGGTTATTATTGGATGGGTATCAAACAAAACCATGTCAAATACATCAAGTGAGATTTGAACGGACTGGAAGCTGGATTGAGGTTACTTTACATGAGGGTAGAAACAGGCAGATTAGAAAAATGCTGGAAACCATACAGAAACACGTTCTGTCATTGACAAGAATACAAATAGGACCCTGTACCATTGGAAGGTTAAAACCTGGTGAATACAGATCTCTTACACAAGAGGAGATCAGGTATTTTCAATTCAGCCATGATGAAAAGAAAAAGGAGAAACCATGAAGAAAAATTATTTACAGGTTTGGATCATGTGCCCCTCTACACAGCATAAAATGGAATTTTTATTATTTGAACAGCGTGATTCAGAAGAGAGCAAACCCTACTGGGGTCCCTGGGAGACTGAGGTGCCTGATCTCCTCCTGACTACCAGTGAGATACCACTTTTATTGGAAAACAAAAGCAACTTTACCTTGATAGAACCAACCTTGATCCCGTTTAAGAAAAACTACGAAAAAGAAAATCCTGCACAAACTACCAAGGAAGTGTTCTTAGTATACGGTATAAAACTGTCTTCCAAAGAACACCTGATCACCAAGATAGATCCAAAACAAATCAATACTATGGAATGGGTCCCTTTAATCCAAGTCTTGGATTATTTGCACAAAGAATACCATTCCATAGTATTCTTTGATTGGTATAAAGCGATTAAGCTGAATAAACTCCCATGATTTTTCATGATGAGAATAGACAGGCGCTTAGAATCTTGTCTATTTCTTTCTCATCATCTCAAACATGACGAGAAGGAAATAGATGAAGGAGGTCAGTATTAAAACAATCAAGAATTCATACTGAACCAGAGACATCAATAAGTAATTCGTAATCATAATAGAGAAAAATATTAACCAGATACTGAAAACGACGTTCGACCATTTTTTCATTGCAATACACTCCTTGTATAAAAATAATATAAACAACGCTATCTTGTATTATATTTGAACGATTGATTGTTCCAATAGTCGAAGGGGAAATTTCTTTCTTGATAGATTGTTTTGATGGTTTTCTTAAGAACCGGATGAACCAAGTTTGGTTCAATTTCACAGATCAAATGAATGACAAACCATCTATTTACTGCGTCATAATGTGGCAATACGAGCGTATTAGTTTTCAGAATAAGAGAATCGTAAAATAACCAATCCAGATCAATTATTCTTGGGCCCCATTTTTCTTTTCTAATTCTGCCCATTTTTCTTTCAATGGATAGTGATGCTTCCAATAACGCAAAAGGATCAAGCTTTGTCTCGATTAACAAAACCTGGTTCCAGAAATTTGGTTGATTGGACAATCCGTAGGGGACTGTTTCTATCTGGCTTGAATATTTCAGAATCAGCAAGTCTTCTTTTGATAAGTGTTCTCTGGCAATCCGGAGTTGATGAAGAGGGGAGTGCTGGTTTGAACCTAACAGCAGAAATGCTCTATGCATCGCTAAGCTGATTACAGTAAATCTGCAGTGCCAGTTTTGTTTCTGCTACATCATGAACGCGAAGAATGTCCACTCCTTTTAGCAGAGCCAGGTAAGAATAGAGCGATGTACAGACTACCCTATTCTCAACTGGTAAATGATAGATCGCTTTCATAAAGCTTTTTCTTGAATGTCCCAAAAGAATTGGTTGTTTCCAACCAAGGAAGCTATCCAGATGGTTTAAAATTGTCAAATTTTGTTCGGGGGTTTTCGCAAAACCGATACCCGGATCTAGCCATATTCTGGATGGATCGATTGCAAAATGTTCCATCTCTCGTAGCTTTGTCTCAAAAAAAAGATTGATCTCGGCAAGGATGCCATTCGGATACGATGTTTGCAGCTGCATATCCTTGGGAGTGCCTCTCATATGCATCAAGACACATTGGACAGTAGAATGCCCTATCAGATTCAACATATCATCATTCAGCTGAATACTATTAATGATATCAACACCCCATTCAATTGCTTTTTCTGCTACTTTCGGTTTATAGGTATCTACCGATACCTGAATTTGTGGAAATCTCTCTTTAATGGATTTCAACACCGGGAGTACACGATTTAATTCTGTAGCTTCGGAAACCTGTTCTGAACCAGGTCTGGAAGATTCACCGCCAATATCCAGGATATCTGCCCCTTCTGAAATTAAGGTTTCGGCATGTTGTAAAGCCAGATCGTGTGAGAAGTACTGCCCACCGTCAGAAAAGGAATCCGGAGTAACGTTGAGGATGCCCATGATTCTTGGCAATTTTTTTTCCACGAGACAGGTTTGAATAAAACTCTCGATTTCTGTAGCTATTTTCTCTAAACCAAAAAAAGGTTGTTCCTGCAATTTTTTGAGTACTTCCAGGTAATGCTTCGCTGTACCCAACATGATAGCATCAGTTTTGTCGCAGGTAAAACGGATGACTTCCCAATTGACTGCGACATCTCCACCCGAAGAGAGGAAAAGCTGTTTTAACAGCGTAGCGGCCCTGGAATCAATTTGGATGACCTTATAAAGAAGAATTCTGCTTTTGTTATGAAAGATCGGCAGGGATCTTGGATCCACCCCAATCCTGATTAACTCGTTCTTCAGAGACAGAGGATCAATCGGATACCCGGTGAAGCTCATCATTTTTTGGTGACAGAGGCATAGGCATTATGGTTATGAATGCTTTCCTGGCTTAACACCTCTACCTGATACCAAGTGATACGTTTGTCCTTCTCTAATGGGAGAACGATATCCCTAACAACATCCTCAACAAATTTCGGATGATCATAAGCCTGTTCGGTGATATATTTTTCATCTTCTCGTTTTAATAACGTAAACAGAGGGGAGGACCCTGCTTCTTCACCAATTTGAACCAATTCTTCAATCCAGACCATCCCGTTCATCCGAACTTTAATTTTCGCAATCCCTCTTTGATTATGAGCTCCATACCGGGAAATTTCTTTTGAACAAGGGCATACCAGCTGAACCGGTACATTCACTTCCAGAATAAAATCAAATCGATCGTTTTGGGAGGCGATGAATTGACAGGTATAGTCCATATAACTTTGTATATTCGACACGGGAGAACTTTTCAGGATAAAATAGTCAAACAGGATCTCAATGTGGGCATCATTGGCTTTCAGGGATTCTTTAGTCTCGATTAAAATATTTTTCAGTTTTGAATAGGATAAGTCGGACTGATAGCGATTCAGGATCTCGATGAAGCGGCTCATATGGGTACCCCGAAACTCTTTCGGAAGGTTCACATACAAATTGATCAGGGCATTGGTGTGCTGAAAAGTATCCTGCCGGTCTTTAATCCGGATGGGATATCGAACGCCATTTACTCCTACCCTGTCCAAGTGAATTTCTCTGTAATCTGATTCGCTTTGAATGTCACGCATTTGTTTCTCACTCATCTTTTCGAATAATAATATGAGAAGTGCCCGATTCAGAGAGGGATACTTCATAGAGCTGATAAGGATTGGATTGGCAAATGACTTCCATCTTGTTATATACCCATTGGGCGATCATCTCGGTAGAAGGATTCGGGAACCGCACATTCAGATCCTGATGATCCAAGTGGCATAAAATTTGTTCCCGGACAAGATGATCAAATGTTTTAAAATCAACGATCAATCCATCGGGTCCGGGAATTCCTTTTACCGTCACGGATAAAAAATAAGTATGTCCGTGCAAATTCTCACATTTACCGTGATAATCCGGTAGAAAATGAGCCGCATCAAAAGTAAAGTCTTTTTTTAACAGCATCAGGGAATTATAAGCCGAAATCCTTCACAAATACTTGTTTGATTCTTCTCATTGCCTCCTGTAAATTGTCGGCAGAATTGGCATAGGAGAATCGTAAATACCCTTCACCGGTATCACCAAATACACTGCCGCCTAAACAAGCTACGCCGGCTTCATAGAGAAGGTGTTCCGCAAGACCTTTGGAAGAAAGACCTGTTTTTTTCAGTACTTCTTTGACATTGGGATAAGCATAGAAGGCCCCGTTCGGTTTCATCATCTTCATGCCGGGAATATCATTAATGAGAGTGGTGATTAAATCCCTTCTGGATTTAAATTCATGATACATCATTGCAATTTCAGGATTATTGCCATTCAGAGCGTTAATGCCGGCAAACTGAATAAAAGGTGAGGTGCACGAGACAGTATTATTGATGATTTTTGTCATCGGAATCATAAACTCATCAGGAATGATGCCATAGGCTAAACGCCATCCGGTCATGGCATAGGTTTTTGACCAACCATCCATAATAATGGTGCGGTCTCTCATGCCGGGCATCGTAGCAATGGAAATGTGTGGTTCTTGTGTATAAATCAAGTGAGAATAAATCTCATCTGAAAAAACCACTGCATTCGAGGGCAGAATCACTTTAGCAATCTTTTCCAGGTCATCGGCTTGCAGAATACCACCGGTTGGATTCTGAGGAGAATTGAGGATAATCAATCTTGTTTTGGGAGTGATCAGTTTGGCTAATAAATCGATATCAATCCTATATTCATCTTCTTCCTGAAGGGGCAGAGGAACGGGTTTTCCGCCAGCCAGTTTGATGGCTGACTTATAAGGAGGATAGCCCGGATCAGGGTAAATCGCTTCATCCCCCTCCTCCAGAAAAGCCATGCAAGTGGAGAATATAAGGAGTTTGCCGCCGGCGCTGATCAATACATTACTAGAATCAACATCCATATGCCTGGTTTTTGAAACATAAGAAGCTACGGCTTCGCGTAATTCCGGAATACCGGCAGCGGGGGTATAATGAGTCTCTCCTCTGTCTAAAGCAGCTTTACAGGTATCAATAATGCCTTTAGGGGTGGCAAAATCCGGCTCTCCAATCTCAAGATGGATGACTCGAATCCCTTTTTCCCGTTCTAAAGCTTTAGCTTTAGCTAAAACTTCAAAAGCTCCTTCTGCGGTCGCATTCTGAGCTCTGTTTGAAATCTTCATGCTACTCTCCCTTCAGAAAATGTTGTTATATTTTTTATCTTCGATCTTTTCTGCCTGAAGTGCCTTTATAAAAAGGTTTTTTCACCATAAGTGCCGGAACCATTTTCCCCCTGATCTGGATATCCAGGGAGGATCCGATGGCGAATAAATCAGCAGGAATATATCCCATAGCAGCGATACGGTTAATCTTTGGACAATAGCTTCCCGAGGTGACATATCCAACGGGCTTTCCCTGGTGGAATATTTCCATACCATGACGCGGGATCATTTTGCCATCCAGTTCAAAACAGGTCAGTTTTCTTGTTGGCCCCTGTTTGGAAATGGCACTTAATATGTCGGATCCGACAAAAGATTTTTCCAGTTTTACGGCAAAAGTCTGTCCGGCTTCCAACGGATTGGTGGTTTTATCGATATCATTTCCATAGAGCCAGAGGCAAACTTCGAAACGTAAAGTATCGCGCGATCCCAATCCGCATGGGAGGACGCCTTTTGTTTGACCGGCTCCTAAAATGGCATTCCAGATTGTAACAATATCATGGTTGGAAGCCAATATCTCGAATCCGTCTTCGCCTGTGTAGCCGGTTCTGGAGGTGATAGTCTTCACGCCGGCAATCTCTATCTCATGACAAGTGAACACCTTGAATTGTGTAAGGTCGAAATTGGTTAGTGTTTGCAAAATTGTTTCTGCCTCAGGCCCTTGGAAAGCAACTTGCCCATATTGGTCGGATCGGTTGGTTATTTCGACCTGAAATTCAGGGTGTAGCTCATGTATGGACAGGATATGAAGAAAGTCTTTCTCAGTGTTAGAAGCATTGACAACCAACAGCATATGCGTTTCCGTTAATCGGTAAGCCAACAGGTCATCTACTTCTCCTCCATCTTCATAGCATAAGGGAGAATACTTAATATCCCCATCCTGCATGTCGGTTGTTTGGTTTGTGATCAGATAGTTCGTAAAAAGAATGGCATCACGACCTTGGATAGATATCTCGCCCATATGAGATACATCAAAGAGACCGGCAACATTTCTGACTGCCATATGTTCCTCAATCATGGTGGTGTACACTAAAGGCATCTCATATCCGGCAAAAGGGACAATATTAGCGCCTAATTCTTTATGAGATTCGTATAATGGCGTTCTTTTCATGGTTAACATTTGTGGTTCAGATCCTCCTTATCAATTTCTTCTAATGCTTGTTGCATTTGTTCTTTATTTGGTGCTTTGCCGTGCCAATCTGCCTGGTTTTCCATGAAACTGACTCCTTTGCCTTTAATGGTTCGGGCTACCAGTACGGATGGTCTTTCGGTTGCACGCTGCGATGTTGAGAAAGCCTCTCTTATGGCTGGAATGCTGTGTCCATCTGTCTCAATGACATGCCAGTTAAAGGCTTCGAATTTTTCTTTTACGGGAGCCACTCCCATGACATCCTCTACCCAGCCGTCGATTTCAAGATTGTTATAGTCATAAATCAGGGTAAGGTGGTTGAGCCTGTAATGCGCAGCACTCATAACGGCTTCCCAGATCTGACCTTCCTGTGATTCTCCATCTCCACAGAGAACATATACCCGTTGATCGCTCTGTTTTTTCTTTAATGCCAGCGCTAAACCCACACCAACGGAAAGGCCTTGTCCCAATGACCCGGTACTGACCTCCACCGATTCAAGCCACAAGTTGCTCGGATGACCCTGTAGAGGGGATGCAAAATCCCTGAAAGTAGCTAAAAGTTCTCTTGGAAAATAACCAGTTTCGGATAGCAGAGAGTATAGCAAGGGAGAAACATGCCCTTTTGAAAATATGATATAATCGCGGTCTACCCATTTCGGATCGTTCGATCTATGTCTCATCACATCCAGGAACAAAACACTTAATAAATCTGCAGATGACAGAGATCCACCTGGATGACCTGAACCGGCCGCATAGGTGGAAAGAATGATATCTCTCCTGATTTGTTTGGCAAAATTGATTATATCTTCATTGGATGGAGAAAATGGAAACTGCTTTATGGGAAAAAGCGGATAAGAAGTTCGAGATAGCAACGTCTTAGCTTCTTCTCTTCTTTCATTGCTCATATCTATCCCTTTCACGGTTATATTGGGAATTACTCCCAGTAAGCATTATAAAACATGGAAGGTTGTAAGCAACTTTTTTGTCTCTTTTTCAGAAAGATATATTGCAAACTGACTGAAATGTTCTATATTTCCATCAAAGAAAGCGAAGGAGTGTATACAGATTTGTTTAATCGTGATGAAAAAGGGCAGTCGGTTATTTTAATCGCAGTTTCAATCGTGTTGGTCTTAGTCGTGGCCCTTTCCGCTTATAACCTCCAGATGCTATTGGTAGCGAAACAGAAAGTCAGGCAGGTCACTGATGCAGCTGCATTAGCGGGAGCTTTATCAAGGAAAAGCGGCTTGGAAAGCTTTCAACAGATCGCTAATTTGGATTTACTAATAGCGTTGTCCTGGGAAATCGGCACCACTTGGGAGTATATCCTGGAAGGCGCCCAATATGTACATCAGGTAGTTCCGGGATATGACGCTACAGCCGATTTGCTGGCTACTGATCATTCTATCGGTAATATTATACCGGTCAAGAACCATATCGCCCATGTTGACAAAAAAGGTATTGTGGAAGATTCCACCTATGCTTTGGCTCAGCAATACCTGATTTTAGACGCGCTTCTATATGCCAAAGCAGTCGAGGAAAGAAACCTGACTATCTCCACTTTTCCATCAGATAATCAAATGTCTCTGCTGATACCATCAGAGATGATTATTAACCGGGGGGCAGTCTTATCTTATACTGACGCAAACTATGCTTCTTATCATTGGAAAATAGGCTTAAAAGATGACAGGATGATATTTCTGGTCGAAAACACAGACGAACTAGACGCCGGAGCTTTTCATACCTCGATCGGTCTTGCTTGTATTGAATTAATTCACTCCCCCGAGACGTTATTCAGTTCCATGCTCTCTTCGTTGGCTTCCACAAAAACCGGAAAATTGGTCGCATTTGCCTATGCCTACCCCTATAATAGGGAGGATGTCGATGCAGAATTTGAACCGGCAGATTCGGTTGTAGCTAGCCTGGAACTGATTAATAACGAAAATAGTGATCTAATCGAGACCTTACATCAAATTGCGAAAAAAAAACACCCATCTGCTGAGGATATACAAGACCTAAAAAGCGCCTGGGATACCCTGGTCGCCGATTGTAACTATATGTTGGAATTTTGTGAGGAAGCTAGATTGCTGGATGTTCTGGATATCGGTTCGGGCGAATACAAGTCAAATCCTGTGATGGGCTCTTTGCATGCCTTGAATTTGCTGGAGCAGGAATCCTATCAGGATATCGCTGATGCAAAAGGGATTGATTATTCGACGCAAACCGGGATAGATTCTTTTTATAATACCCTTTCTCTGGAAGATATTTTCGGTTCAGAAGAGGCATTCTGGCAAGATCTTCGAACGACTTACCAAACTCTGATCGATGCTGGTACAGAGTTCAGCTCTAACCTGACCCACTTGTTGGGAGTGTGTAAGTTCTTTAATATTAATCATGCCAGCGGTCACAATGTGCCTTATTATTTTCAAGAAATACCTGAAATCGTGTATGATCATTTGGAATCCTCCACGCTAAATGATTTTCTAACTTTTTCCAACATGATTTCAGAAGATATTGTCAATTGCTACGATAATTTAGCGGCTTTACCAAGTATGGTTTCCAATGCCCCTTCCATCACGGTTGACGTACTGATGCCGGATACAGAGATGCTGGATTATCTCTCACAGATCTTCTCTGCACCGATAGTCAGATGGGAAGGCTCCTAATTTTGCGGCATAGACGGTTGATATGTTTTTGGATGATAGGTTTAATGATCCTTTCCTCTTCTTGTTCCAAAAAAGAGGTTATCCAGGTTTTGATTGCTGAAGATCAAAGTTCGCATCTAAAAGACATTCACCAATCTTTAATGCAGGGGAGAACGATCGGGCTGATGAAGGTGGATAAAATGAACCTGCCTTATCGGGTTCATTTAAATGCGGATATAGATACGATGAACCTTCCGGAGAAAACAGCCAATGCATTTCGAAACAACCGGGAAAGGACGGATCTTTTTCTTGGTGTACCCTCAACAGAATGTGCTCAGGTAGCGAAATACATCTCGGAAACGTATCAAATCCCTTTTATAACTGATTGTTACGACGATACATTGGTTGAAAATGTAAGTTCTGTCCGTGTATTTAATCAAAATCCTTTTAATGTAGGGAAATTAATCGCTCGGTATTTTTATTTTTACTTGAAGAAAAATAAAGTATCTGTCTTGTTTGATGAGAGTACTTTGTCGAATAAACAGATGGCGGATGGTTTTGGACAGGAAGCTAGTTTGATCGGCTTGTACATTTCCCGGAATCAATTTAATGGTAATGCACCCAAGATTGATTTCAACCGAATTCTGGTCACCATGAAAATGTGGGACCCGGAGATTGTATTGATTTGCGTGGATCCTAACCAGTTTGAAACCGTGTTGTCTACTATGAAACAAGTGTTTGTTTCCTTTCCGATGGTCTTTTTGGGCAGACCTCCCAGAGAGGATGCTTTACTGGAAAATCCAGGATTGTATGAGAATATGAATTGTTTTTCAGTGTTTTATGAAAAGAAGAAGGCTTTTCTGGATAGTGCTTTTTATCAGCAGTACCAAACTGAATTTAACCAGGAACCCGATTATTATGCCGCATTAGGATTTGACGAAATCATGTTGATTGCCGATTTGGTTCAAAGAAAAGAGAACCAAAAACAAAGAGATTGGTTTATTGATTGTAAAGGTTGGAAAACCGAGAGAAGGGATAGATACAATACGGGGTTTATTGGATTTGACCAGGATGGTTTAGCCTTAAAATCGATTGATATCTTATCTATTCGGGAAGGAAAACTGGTTTTTCAAAATGGATATTGGGCTGAAATCAGCTTAAGGAGATAATGATGAAGAGAACGTATTTTGATCATGCTGCTACCACTCCGACGCGTCCGGAAGTGTTGGAAACGATGCTTCCATTTTTTAACCAACAATACGGGAATGCATCCAGTTTACATCAGGAGGGACAGGCTGCCGCCCAGGCGATAGAAAGGGCAAGATCTCAATTGGCTGCCTTAATTGGCGCTTCCTCTAAAGAGATTATTTTTACATCCGGGGGAACTGAATCGGATAATACCGCTTTAAAAGGAACCGGTGTCATATCGAAAAAGAAACACCTGATCGTATCCGCTATAGAACACCATGCGGTGTTGTTTACAGCGAAAGCGATGGAGAAAATGGGATACACCTTAACAGTTTTACCGGTTGACTCGATCGGCAAAGTAGATCCGGATTCCGTAAAAAAAGCGATACAACCGGATACTTTTTTGATTTCCGTGATGTTGGCAAACAATGAAATTGGCACCATACAGCCGATTCGGGAGATTTCTTCGATTGCCAGAGAAGCCGGGGTGTTGATGCACACGGATGCTGTCCAGGTGGTTGGTAACTACCCGGTGAATGTGGAAGAGCTGGGTTGTGATATGTTGTCTCTCTCTGCCCACAAATTTTATGGCCCTAAAGGGGTCGGTGCTTTATACGTTCGGAAAGGTACCCCTATCGTTGCTTGGATGGATGGCGGAGAGCAAGAACACGGCAAGCGGTCCGGTACGTATAATACACCCGGTATCGTAGGAGCTGGGAAAGCTGCCGAGTTGGCTATGAACGAAATGCAAGAAAGAATCACTTCGGTAAAAAAATTGCGTGATTATCTTCTGACAGAATTACCCAAAAGAGTAGAAGATATTCGGATCAATGGATCTCTGACAGATCGGTTGCCGAATAACATTCATCTTTCTGTTCGATATGTCGAAGGGGAATCTTTATTGTTATACTTGGATGATGCCGGATTTGCTGTTTCCACCGGCTCTGCTTGCAGTTCACATTCCCTGAAAATTTCCCATGTCTTACAAGCCATAGGGTTGGATGCAGTAGCTTCTCAGGGTTCCTTACGTATCACATTGGGACAGGAGAATTCTCGGGAAGATATAGATAGATTTTTGGATGTTTTACCAAAAGTGGTGGGAGATCTTCGTGCGATATCCCCTTTATTTAAATCAAAAAAACAAGAAGCGAGGTAACGTGTGTATACAGAAAAAGTGATGGATCATTTCCGAAATCCCAGAAATGTTGGTGTGATTGACAATGCTGACGGGGTAGGAGAGGTAGGTAATCCGGTCTGTGGCGATATGATGACATTTTATATCAAAGTGAAGGATCACACCATAACCGATGTAAAGTACCAAACTTTTGGATGTGGCGCAGCTATCGCTGTCTCTTCAATGATTTCAGAGTTAGCCATAGGAAAAACACTCGAGGAGGCGAGTCATCTGACTAATAATATGGTAGCGGAAGCCTTAGGAGGTTTACCGGAACAGAAATACCACTGCTCCAATTTAGGTGCGGATGCATTGCATAAAGCCATAGAAGACTATTTATCGAAGCATTCGGACACTCTATTGAAAAAAGAAAATAAACAAGGTATAAATACCACTAATGAAAATGGGAGGGAAAAATGACCAAACCGAAAATTGACAAGGATTGTTGTACCGGATGCGGAATTTGTATAGATTCTTGTCCTACGAATTCTTTGGAATTAGTAGAGGACATCTCCAGTTTAGTACGTCCTGATACTTGCACTGGATGTGCTGCTTGTGTGGATGCATGTCCTTTGGAATGCATCAAGATGGAAGAATAAAAAAGTCGAATAAAAAAGTCAAGGTGTTTGGTTTTTTTTAAAAATCCTTGACTTTTTGTTTCTCTGTTTTACGCTTTTATCCAGTTTTTTGAATAGAAAGATAGAGGGGAATGCAGACAAAAAGTAAAGGTATATCTATTGTTTTTATCCCTTCACGGGGCAGAACAAAGATATTGCGGGTTTCGCCTTTGTTTATATATCTGCTTTGTGTTTCATTGTTTACTTTGCTCTTTTTTTCTTTTCAGTTCTTTTCCAGACTCCATCAGGTAAAACTAAACTATATCGCCGTTTCCAGTTTTTCTGAAGAAGAAAAACAGCAACTGCTTTCTGAGGAACTGTCCGTCATGCAGGATACCTTAACAGAGATTAATACTATTCACCAATCGAATAAGGATATGACTTCCGGCATTGCAAACATGGACCAGGAAACAAGAAAAAAACTCTCTTTAAGAGAGAATAAATACCAATATGCTGTCAACACCAAAAATCAACGTCTGTCTTCTGTAAATCTGACTTTAAATCCTACCGCAATTTATGAGCTTAAAGATGCAGTATCTATACAAAATCAATCTCTTAAAGGAATCACCCGCAACTTAGAGATTTATTCGCTTGCTGTGAATGATTTTATCGCGGAGCAGAAAAAAATGCCGATAGGGTATCCCTATGGTAATGCGTATAATATTAGTCCCGGGTTTGGATGGCGCAGGCATCCGGTTTTTGGTACGCCTGATTTCCATACCGGTGTGGATATTTCTGTCCCTTATGGTCATGGATTAAAAGCCACCGGAGATGGCAGAGTCGTTGAAGCTGGCTGGAATGGCGGATACGGATATATGATCAGGATCTACCATCGGAACGGAATAGAGTCGTTGTATGCTCATTGTTCAGAGTTATTAGTCAATGTCGGTGATACCGTCAGACGAGGAGATATCATCGCGAAGGCAGGACATTCCGGGACTGCCACAGAATCACATGTGCATTATGAGATTATCTATAACAATGTGAAAGTTGATCCGGAAGAGGTAAACCGTGCTATCGAAAAAGCGAGAGCCAGATAATGAACAGAAGTAAAGTGAAAACCATCGGCAAAATTCTCATTGTTCCTCATTCTAAAGGAAGAACATTTCAGTTTTTACTTTATAAACACACTCAATGGATAGGATTGTCTGTGTTGATCATGATTTTAACAGCTTATGGGGTAGGGTATTATCAATACAAACTTTATTCCCACAAACTATTTTCTTTGTTAAACGATAATACTGTCACCAATCTCTCCATGAATCAGATCTCTCTTGACGGTGTGCAGATTAAAAGGGAGTTAGCCAGAATTAAGATGGAATCTGATGCGTTAGACAAGTTCATATCTCAGGCCAAACAATTGGATAAAGACGCTTCTGCCAGTCTTAGTCTGGATTATTCAACGCTGACCTTTCCTGACTTTTTCCGAAAGCACGCCAAAGCTTATGACGCCTCCCATAATGCCTCAACTCAAGAACAAGACGTTTTGATGAAAGACAAAGAGACTATTATTAAAGAATTTGCTGAAAGGCAAAAAACATACAGAGCTTTGATGGATGTGACTCCATCCGGATATCCCTTGGAAGGAAAGGTACTCACACAACACTCTATCCTCACCGGACCGTGTGTGATACTAAAAGCGCCGGCTGGTACCCCTATACATGCTACTGCTTCCGGAAAAGTAGTTGCAATAGAACAAACAGAAAAGGGATACCTGATCCAGATAGCCCACCAAAATCCCAACAATAACAAAAGCATCAAAACTTGTTACCATTTTTGTGATAAACCGACTGTTACTTTACACCAACAGGTCAAAAAAGGCCAGGTGATCGCCTATGTTGGTGTATTACCCGGATCCAGTCTAAATATCATGGGATATCAAGTACAGATAGACAGAATCTATATTCAACCAAAGTAATAAGGAGAATCATCATGGCATTTGGAAATAAACCAGAAGCCCCTCAAAAAAATGGATCTACCTCTTTTTTAGGGAAAGGGACTTTTATCGATGGGAAGTTTTTAGTAGATGGCAATATCCGGATAGACGGTAATTTTAAAGGACAGATCGAGGGAAATGCAGACCTGATTATTGGAGAAGGCGCATTAATCGAAGCCTCCATTAAGGTCCGGAACCTGGTATTGATTGGTGAGGTTCATGGAAATGTCGACTGCACCGGTAAGTTGGAGATTCATAATACCGGGAAATTAGTGGGAGAAATTCATGCTGGAAAATTGGTGATTGAAGAGAATGCCATTTTCGAAGGATCCAGTGTGATGCACCCAAAAAAAGAGGATAAACCACACTTACCCGTTGATCAAAAAACAACCTTAAAAGTGGATGATATAAAGAGTAAATAAAAAGTTATTTTTAAAAAGTCGTAGTAGAAAGAGAAAAAACAGCATCGGGTTTGTTGTATTACGAGGAGGAAACATGAAAAGAGTATGCGGAGTATTGTTAGTGTTAATGATTTTTACAGGATGTTTATCTTTTTCCTTAACTGGATTCAGCGCAGAGAATGAGGCAGATTTACTTGGAAATGATCCGTGGATTGGATACGGGCATGATCAAAATGGTTCTTGTTATTCAAAATCCATGCTGAAAGCGCCTTTGGTGGAGACAGATAATTGGCCATTTGAAGCTGAAGGAGGCTCGCGGTCATTTCTCAGCGGTGGTACAGCTGTATATAACGGTATTCTTTATACCCAATATATGCCTAATACTCAGAATGATACCTCTGAAGTGATTGCCATCAATATTGAAGATAACGAGGAATTATGGCGTACTGAATTAGACGGTGGTTATGCTTGGAGCGTGGCGCCATATATCGACGTAGAAAATGATGTATTATACGTTGCTACAGGCAAGAACAAGATGTTTATAAAAGAAGGCCCTCAGGCAAGGGGGACATCAAAGGTTACCGCGCTTTCTCTTGAAAGCGGAGAAGAAATATGGCAAGCAGGTGTCCAGGGAACCTTATCGGGAGGCCTGGTATATGAGAATGGCGGCGTTTATGTAAAGTCCATATTTTTTAAGGAAATATCAGAAACGATTGATGGTGTAGCCTATACTGTAGCGGATGATGGCTCGATGGTCACCAAATTAGATGCTGAATCTGAAGGAGAAATATTGTGGGAAGCAGAGCTCGATGGTGCCTGGTATTTTGAATGGGATAGCCCTCCGGTAGTCAAAGATGATATTGTGTTTGCCAGTACGTCTGGCTTTAAGCTTGGCGAAGGCGGCATGGTCCGTTTTGGGAATCCAGTTCATGGCTATGCGATTGATGCCGAATCTGGAGATACAATCTGGGAAAACACAGGAGACAGTGAAAATACCCGATTGTCCGGAGGTATTTGTGTTGATGAGGAATATGCTTATTTCTGTTTTACCAATGTGGAGGGTAATAGTGCCGATATTAAACTATATGCGATAGAGAAGGATTCAGGATCTGTTGAATGGGAGTATTCAACTTCCGGTATTACTTATTGGACTACACCAATCTATAATGAAAGTTTTGTCTTTTTTGTTTCGCAGGATGGTACTTTGTATGCTATCAATAAAGAGAATGGGAAAAAAGCTTGGTCAAAAAAAGTAGCGGATTTAAGTCAGGGTTCTGTTATAGCCTGTACAGATCAATATGTAATTTCCGCTGCTTCTGTTGTTGAGAATAATTCATTAACCGGATCAAAGGTGCAAATGTATGACCTGGAAGCAAAAGGAAAAAAGGTCTGGGATGAAACATTTGAAGAGCAAATCAAACATATTTCTATCTACGGCAATTATATCTTCATTAGCGGAAGGAAATCGATTTATTCTTATAAATCGGAAACACCAATTTTATCCGTATCTCCAGACAAAATTGATTTAGGTAAGATAGAGAGAGCGACTAAGAGAGAAGTAAAAATTCTGGTGAAAAATATCGGTATAGAAGGGCTGGTAGAAAACGTTACGGTTTCAGATCCCTGGATGAAACTTAGTACAGATACCGTGGATGACAATACGAATGAGATTATTTTAACAGTCGATACAACCGGTTTACTGGTGGAAGAATACTTTGGCAAAGTGATTTTTACAGGGAATGGAGGGAACAAAACCATCCCTGTCACTTTTAAAGTCATTGATACGCAAGCCCCTAAAGTGGAGTGGGATTATTCTGGATTTGTCAAGATTGGCGAGGATTGGTACACCAATCAGACAGAACTGGTCTTAAAAGGGAAGACTGAACCTATGGCAATGGTGAAGATCAATGGACAAGAAGCAGAGGTGGATGCCGATGGTTTGTTTGAGTTTTCACTTACACTTCAGGAAGGGAAAAATGAGATTACCTATGAAACAGCGGATGATATTCCCAACCAAGCCACAGCGGCTTTAGTGATTTACCTCGATACCAAAGCCCCTCTTTTAACGCTGACCACGGAAGATTACAGCCTGTACACAGAGGCTTCTGCCTATATTATGGGACAGACAGACGATAAAGAAGCGGAGATCAGCGTGAATGGAGAGATAGTTCCGATAGCGCCAAACGGCAGCTTTGCAAAGATGGTTATTTTAGAAAAGGGCGTCAATAAGTTTATAGTCGAAGCGAAGGATAAAATCGGCAATATCACTTCTATCGAAATGCATCTGGTGTACCCGGACAGGAAATTGATCATTCTGGTGATTGGTAAAAAAGATGCTGAAGTCAATGGTGATATAGTCAAATTGGATGTACCGCCCATGATACAAAAAGGGAGAACGCTTGTCCCCATCCGTTTTGTCAGCGAATCATTCGGCGCTGAAGTAGATTATGTGAAAGAAGAACAGAAAGTAACGGTTAATTTGTATGGGAAGCTGATTGAGATTTTTATTAACCGTACTACGGCGAAAGTAAACGGTCAACCGGTTATTCTGGATCTTCCCGCGATGATCATTCAAGGGAGAACATTGGTCCCGTTACGGTTTGTATCTGAGAATTTAGGAGCCAAAGTGGATTGGGATGGTAAAACACAAACCATCACCATTACTTTCCCCGCTCCCCAATAAACTCTACAGCCAATAAAAAACCCCATGAGAAACTTCTCATGGGGTTTTTTATTGGCTGTACTCAGGTTTATTTAATCTGGTACCGTTTTAACCATTCGTTTTCTGTGATAATCGGAATCCCCAGGTTCTTTGCTTTGGTATATTTAGAACCGGGGTTTTCACCTGCTAAGACGAAACTTGTCATGGAAGAGACCGATGAGCTGACCCTGCCTCCCAATTTCTCAATGATTTCTGTCGCTTCATCTCTGGAAAAACATGATAAAGTGCCGGTAATGACGATCTGTAAACCGGACATTGGACGGAAATCCTGAGAAAGCGTATTGTTCAGGAATAAATTAATCCCTATATCAGCAAGGTCTCTCAGAAGTGCTTGATTGACCGGATTTTCAAAATAATCGATAAGGCTTTGCGCTGTTTTATCTCCGATATTGGGAACCGATAGCAATTCGTCCCGTTTTGCTTCCTGAATGGCTTGCATCGAACCGAAATACTTCGCTAAACTCTTAGAGGTGACTTCTCCTACCCCTTCGATCCCCAGTCCATGTAAGACCCGCCATAGATCGTTATGTTTGGATTTTTCAATCGAACGAAGCAAATTGTCTGTGGATTGTTGTTGAAATCCTTCAAGAGAAAGTAACTGAGCAGCAGTTAATCGGAAGATATCCGCAATGGTTTGAAGCTTGTTTTGAAGAAAAAGTTTATGAATGATCTTTTCGCCTAATCCTTCAATATCCATCGCCTGTTTCGAGGCAAAATGCCGTAAACTCTCTTCAATTCTTGCCGGACAATTGCTATTGATGCATCGCACAAAAGCTTCATCCGGTAGTCGAACGGTTTTTGTATGACAAACCGGGCAAACCGCTGGAAAATGGAAGGATTCGCTTGTCGATAAACGCTTGGTTTTATCTACGCCGTTGATATAAGGGATCACGTCCCCGGCTCTTTGAATGAATACAGTGTCCCCGATCCTGATATCTTTTTTCATGATTTCGTCTTCATTGTGCAAAGAAGCTCTGGATACTCTTACTCCGCCAATATTCACAGGATCTAATTCCGCTATCGGTGTCAGGATACCGGTTCTCCCTACCTGAATACTGATCGAACGTAGCAAGGTGGTTGCAACATTGGCTTTAAATTTCCAGGCAATCGCCCAGCGAGGGGCTTTTGAAGTATTTCCAAGTGTTTGCCAATGATGGGTATCATTGATTTTGAGTACGATTCCATCCATCTCATAAGGGCAAGCTTCTCTGTATTCTTGCATGGTTTGGTAATAAGAGGCAAGTTCGGTAGGTGAGTGAAGCAATCGTATTAGTGGATTTACCGGAAAACCAAGCAAGGAAAGCGTTCGTAATATGGATTCCTGTGTGTCAAATGCAAGCGGTTCATAATTCACCATAAAATAGAAATAGGCGGATAAAGGTCTTTGAGCGGTTATCCGTGAATCCAGCTGCCTTAAGGATCCGGCTGCTGCGTTTCTCGGGTTGGCAAATAACGGTTCCTTATTTTTGTCTCTCTCTCTGTTTAATTGTGAAAAATCACGTTTCAACATGATTACTTCTCCCCTGACACGAAAAGAGGCTGGCAGGGTGATATGATTTCTGTTCGCAGATTCTTGCACGGTTAAAGGGATTGATTTGATCGTTCTGATATTCTGAGTGACATCTTCCCCGATCAGACCATCTCCCCTGGTACTGGCACCTGCTAGAATCCCATTGACATAGATCAGTTCGATGCTAAGTCCATCCAGTTTCGGCTCTCCGATAAAGGCTGGTAAGGCATTAGATCCCAGCTGTTTTTGGATTCTATCCAAATAATTCTGCATCTCTTCCCAGTTAAAAACATTTTCTAAACTCAACATGGGCGTCAGATGAGGTAAAGGTGAAAACTTTTCCAGAGCAGATCCGGATACTCTCTGAGTCGGGGAATCTTTCGTTATCCATTCAGGATGGTCTTGCTCGATTTTAACAAGTTGATGATATAGTAGATCATAGGCTTCATCGGAGATTTCTGGTTGGTCAAAAGCATAGTAAAGAGTGTCATGACGGCGAATTTCACTTTTTAAGTACTGGTATCGATCCCATGCTGCATTATCATTACTCAAAGTATGCGCTCCGTTGCATATCTCATTTTTCTGTCTACTATAGTATACTACTATGTTGACGTTTCTTTTTTACTGGCTGATCCACCAATATATGCTTTATAGTTTACAAATCCAGTTTATACCTTCTCCGCCTATGATGTCATCTTCTGCTATTCTTGAGGAGGTGATGGATGGCTATTACCGATGTCCCAACGATTATCTTATGTTTCCTGATGAAGAAGCCTTGATGTTTCATTGGCAGCTTGAGCACCCTTTCAACTATGAAACTTATCTGCAAGCCGATGAACAAGTGCGTGAATCTTGGCTGGCGTCTCTGAAAATACAAAAATAAGATCAGGCATTCGGATACGGTTGATTACTTTCCGCAGAAGCGATGGCAAGTAAAGGGAAGAAAAAGCTTTCGATCCCGATGCAAGTAAACGTAAAAGACCATAACCAGCCTTCCGGATAAAAAAGATCCCAGGTAGGTTTTGCCAGTAGTACATTCCATATGGTCCAGTAACTCCAAAGAACAAGCATTATCAGAAGAGATAAGCCAACCATAAGCAAATAAGCCATTCCCCAAACAGGAAAATGCGAAAACAAGGTTTTCACTGATTGTTTATAAACGGAGAACAGGAAAAAGCCATTTGATTTCACTGGATGTCTGAACAGGAAACTGATTCCAATCCAATGAGCAGAAAACAGAAAGGTAATTGCAAGAAGGAGAACAAGCGTTATCAGGATAGAGAATATCATGGGAAGCGAAATAAAGTTTCGGAATATCGATAGGGTCTGATATCGATAATATAGGATGGTGGCTGTAAAGATATAATAAGGGATATGCCAAGTGAAAAGCCACCCGGTTTTTCGGATAAAAGTACTGAATGTCAGGTTTGTGTGAGGATTAGAGGGAATATCACGGATAAAAAGCACTTGTTGCTGACTAATCATCGTTAGCAAATGTAAAAGGCAACCAATCAGGAGATAAAGGAGGGTATGATGTTGGATATAACTGATCCAAACTGTGTTATAGGGCAAGAACCATGATACAAAGCCGATGGCTATCCAAACAGAGAAGGGAAAAGATAGTATCCATAAACAGATAAATACAGCATTCGCTGTTTGAAGATACCGGTTCGCTAACTTCATGGATTGATTACTTTTTTCTGGTCAACACCCGCTTGGCTTTTTGGTAGATATCCTGACTGGTTAGGTGATAGGCCGCCATCAACTGGTCCGGACTGCCTGATTCCCCAAAAGTATCCTCAATACCCACCATCTCAACCGGTACTGGATGGTTCTGTACTAATACTTCAGCAATAGCAGATCCAAATCCGCCAAACAGTTGGTGTTCTTCAGCGGTGACCACAGCCCCTGTCTGAGAAGCAAACCGTATCACTGCTTCTGCGTCTAAAGGTTTGATAGTGTGAAAATTGACTACATTAGCGCTGATGCCCTCTTTTTCAAGTTTTTCCGCAGCCATTAACGCCTCATAAACCATTACTCCGCAAGCAAAGAGGCTAATATCTTTTCCCTGCTTGAATACTTCCGCTTTACCAAATTCAAAAGGAGTACTTTCTTCGGTGATAATGGGAATGGGTTCTCTCCCGAACCGTATATAAACAGGTCCGGGTATATGAAAAGCAGCGATAGTGGCTTTCTTGGTTTGATGTACATCACAGGGAACGATCACTTTCATTTCCGGTATCGCGCGCATTATTGAGATCTCTTCCAGCGCTTGGTGGGTGGCGCCATCCGGTCCGACAGATATGCCGCCATGCGCACCACCGATTTTGACATTTAATTTTGAATAACAGATCGTAGTTCTGATTTGGTCGAAAGCTCTACCGGCTACAAACACGCCGTAAGTGGAAACGTAGGAGACATATCCTCCAAGAGATAGGCCGGCTGCGATCCCAAGCATGTTCTGTTCTGCGATACCGACATTCACAAAATGATCGGGGAAAGCGTCCTTGATGCGATTGGTAGTGGTGGATTTCGACAGATCGGCGTCTAGCACCATGACGTTCTTATTTTCTTTTAATAGTTCGAGCAAACCATCAGAATAACCAAACCGGGTTGCTTTTGTTTCTCTTGGTATAGACATTGATATCTCCTTTTTTGGAATTAATAAAAAATCTTGGCTAAAGCAATCATATCAGAACTTACTTCTTTTGGTTGCTGAATGGCAGTGATATCCATTGTGCCTAAAACCCCTTTCGAGTAAGTAATCATTTTTCCGGTCACTCCGTTCCGGATATTCTCAACCGCAAAATAACCCATCATCGTAGCCAAAAGCCTATCCGCTACATTGGGAGACCCGCCTCTTTGAAGATGCCCCAGGACGAGTTTCCTTACTTCAAGATTTCCTTTGAAACACAACTCATTCATGAGGATATCCAGAAAGTACTGATTTGGAGAAGCTTCCACCTTTTTTTGCAATTCAACGGGTATTTTCACTTGATCGCTAATGACAATGATGGAAAAATTCTTTCCACTGGATCTGCGATTTTCGATATGTTGGATGATGCCCTCCACTGTAAAAACTTGTTCCGGTACCAGGATGAGATCTGCTCCACCGGTCATACCCCCTATGATACCAATCCAACCGGCGCCTCCTCCCATGACTTCGACAAGAAAAATCCGGTGGTGAGCGTTAGCAGTGTCATGAAGCCTGTCAAGGGATGAAGCTACAAAATCTGCGGCGGTTAAAAAACCAACAGAAAAATCCGTAAACGGGATATTGTTATCGATGGAAGCAGGAATGCCCAGGAGTGGTATCCCGGCTTCCGATAGAATAGCTGCCCGTTGCATATATTTAAAAGCGCCTATGATGACAAGATTGGTGATGGAAAGATCCCGGATATTTGTTTTGACTTGTTGGATGGCTTGATCGGATGTAAATGGATTACCGGTCGATGTCCCTAGTATAGTGCCGCCGAGATGAAGAATACCGGAAACATCGCTTTTGTTCATGACAAAAGCGTCATTCTGCATGAAACCGTCGAAGCCATTTCGAAAACCCATCACCTCATAATTATGATCAAAGGCAGTCCTTGCAACGGACCGAATGATTGCATTCATACCCGGAGCATCTCTGCCGGCTGTTAAAATGCCGATTCTTCTCACGCTGCACCCCTTTTGGTTCTTTTGTATCCATTATACATGAAAAATTACGTGCTGTGAAAGCTTTTCATATACAATTATAAACGAACTAACATCACTTCCCCCATTGGTTTGGAAGGAATTGCCTGATTTTGAGGAGATCTTACAGCGGTTGAAGAGCCGGTCTGTTTAATGCAATAAGACGGGAATAAAGGTCAGAGAGACAATGGCGATCAATTTAATGAAAATATTCAGGGAAGGACCAGCCGTATCTTTTAAGGGATCTCCCACCGTGTCTCCTGTGACTGCAGAAATGTGTGCAAGGGAACCTTTTCCTCCATACATACCTGTTTCTATCAGTTTTTTTGCGTTATCCCAGGCCCCTCCGGCATTCGACATGAAAATAGCCAGCATCACACCGGAAAGCAGGGAGCCGGCTAGCAATCCGGCAATTCCTTCCAGTCCAATGGTAAAGAATAATAAAAACGGCGGGAGGATTCCTAACAGCGTGGGGACCAGGATTCCTTTCATAGCACCAGCGGTTGCGATATCGATACATTTTGTATAATCTGCCTCTCCGTTACCTTCCAATAAACCGATAATGGTTTTAAACTGCCTTCTTACCTCTTTTACCATGAGGTCAGCAGTTTTAGTCACCTCGTTGATTGTAATGGCTGAGAATAGAAACGGCAACATTCCTCCAATGAGTAAACCGATCATGACATTTGGATTATTGAGGTTTAGAGTCATTTGATGGGCTTGTACTTTCTCAAGACTGGCAAAAGTATTAAACAAGGTTAAAGCGGTCAGAGCGGCAGAACCAATGGAAAATCCTTTCCCGATAGCGGCTGTGGTATTCCCAATGGAATCCAGTACATCGGTCCTCTCTCTCACATAATCTGGCTGTTTGGATAACTCTGCAATCCCTCCGGCATTGTCCGAAATCGGTCCGTAGGCATCCACCGAAACGGTTGAGGCAAGTGTGATCAGCATTCCCAATCCACCCAAGGCGATCGTAAAAATGCCGCCTACCCGGAACATAAACCAGATAGAGAAACTGATCAAAATAATGGTCAATGCAGTACTTTCCATTCCAAGACTGAAACCGCTCAGGATATTAGTGGCAGCCCCTGAGCTGGAATTTTTTGCGATTCGGGTGACTGGTCTGGAAGAGGTATAATAATCGGTAATAAAACCGATTAGGGATCCGCAGGCAATGCCAACCGATACCGCCAGGAAAAGGTTGTAATCCTTGAAAAAGATCCTGCAGAGAACATAGGTTCCCATAATGCTAAGCACGGAAGTAATCGGTCCGATATTCTTGATCAGATGTTTTGGCTGGAGTTTTTGATGTGAAGAGAGCACTTTGCATAGTTGAATGACGAATATTGAGCTGAGAAAACCGATACAGATCAGATAGAGGATAAAAGAAAAATATAACTCAAGCTTATCCGGAAAGAGAATACCGATTAATGCGACACATCCATAGATGGCGCCAACGTAAGATTCAAATAAATCTGCTCCCATTCCGGCGACATCGCCGACATTATCACCGACATTATCCGCTATCACTGCGGGATTCCTTGGATCATCTTCCGGAATTTTTGCCTCCGTTTTTCCGACTAAATCAGCACCGACATCAGCTGCTTTTGTATAGATACCTCCGCCGACTCTGGCAAAAAGGGCGACAGTGGAAGCTCCTAACGAGAAGCCGATAATATAGGAAGCGGGGGAGGCTTTTGTCCAAAGCAGAGAGACCAATCCTGCTAAAGCGATACCGATCATGCCTAATGAGCAAGTGATCATACCCATACCGGAACCGCCCGTGAAAGCAACATACAGGGCTTTATTCAAAGATATTTTCGCCGCTTCCGTGGTCTTATAATTGGCATTGGTAGCGATCACCATTCCGATAAAACCACTGAGTAACGAAAAGAAAGAGCCTAACAAATAAAAAAAGACAAATCCTTTACCGAACAAAAAATAGGTGATCAGGCCGATTCCCAAGATAAAGGGAACAATTAACTTATATTGCCGTTTCAAAAAGGCGAAAGCGCCTTTTTGAATAATTAGACCGATTTTAGTTATAGCTGGCGTGGCGGGCATTCTATAAATTTCCAGGGAAGAGAGCCAAACTAAAAAAATTCCGAGTAAACCTACTGATAAACAAGCCACTATACTGATCATATGGTCTCCTCATCCTTCGGGTGATTCAGAAAACATAACTATTATACTTAATTAATTGCTTTGACAATCATTAGTGGGTGTTTATAATGAATCATAATGCAAAAAGATGGGCGGATGGCTCAGCGGTAGAGCACTTCCCTCACACGGAAGGGGTCACAGGTTCGAATCCTGTTCCGCCCATAGGATTTCTTTGATGCTGGTTCGCCGATGTAGCTCAGTTGGTAGAGCAGCTGATTCGTAATCAGCAGGTCGTCAGTTCGATCCTGACCATCGGCTTATAGATGCTTTGATGATGGAGGCAGTGATGGAAGAAAAAAAACACTTCGGTGTCTATGAAGTTATCGAAGAAATCGGTAGAGGTGGCATCTCCATCGTTTATAAAGCCAAACATCCCACTCTTGGAAAAATGGTTGCCATCAAAGTGCTTTCTCCTTATTTATCGAAGGATGCTGCTTTTATTGAAAGGTTTCACAATGAAGCCCAGATTTTATCCTCCTTTCGACATCAGAATATTGTGTATGTGATTGATTTCGCTAAAGAAGGAAACCAATACTATCTGGTGATGGATTTGATTGATGGATACACCGTTAAGCAGTTATTACAGAGAACCGGTGCTTTGCCCTCAAAGATTGCCTGCAATATTCTGAAAAATGTTTGCACAGCCTTGTCATATACCCATCGAAAAGGAATTATTCACCGGGATATAAAATCTTCGAACATTATGGTGGACGGCAACGGAAAGATTATGGTCACTGATTTTGGATTATCCAAAGAATTGAATGTGGATAATTTACAAGACGCACCGAATGAAATGGCAGGCACACTCGCTTATATCTCTCCTGAACAACTGGACCCGAAATTGGGCCATCCGGATACCCGAACGGATATTTATTCCCTTGGGGTGGTATTTTATGAGATGGTTACAGGAAAGCTTCCGTTTGATGAAAACAGTACTCCGGTAAACTTAGCTTATCAACATTTAAAAACAACACCCCCTCCTCCAAGTCAGATGAATAAAGATCTTCTTCCTAAAATTGATGCCATGTGTTTAAAAATGCTTGAAAAGAAACAAAATAACCGTTACCAATCCGCAGAAGACCTATTGAAAGATATCGAAGAGCTCGAAAGTATCCTGTTATATTACAGAGCTCCTGAAGAAAAAGCAGAAGGATCTTATTTTGAGGTAGTGTCCGACGAACCGGAGAAACCAAGCAATGAAATAGAGACCCTATCGGAAAAAAGAGAGGAGGTTCCTGTATCCGTTCATCAAGAGGAGGATGTGTATGTCGGCAAGGTGCTTTGTCACCGGTATCGCATCGGTAGATTGCTTTTGAAAAGGATATTAAGCAGTTTGTACGAAGGCATAGATATCCAGAATAATCATCCAGTGATGATACAAATTCCCAATGAAAGCCGACCCACTTTCAGAGCCAGGATTGAAAAAGATATTCTGACTATGAAAAAAGTGGATCATCCCGGGTTTGTAAAATTTATTGAGGTGGTCGAGGAGGACGGCAGCTACTATGTGATACGGGAGCACATAGATGGTTTTACGATTAAGCAGTTACTGAAAAAACAGAAGTTTGAGATTCAGCAAGCGATTGAAATTATTCTCCAAGTGCTGGAGAGCTTACAATACCTTCATGACCGCGGTATTATTCATCGGGATCTGAATTCAGATGTCATCATCGTTTCAAATCAGGGTCAGGTGAAAATAATCAGTTTAGGTTTTTCGAGAGTAGAAGATGCCTCTTCTGTTTCCAGCGGGGAATTTTTAGGAGTGGTTCAATACACTGCTCCTGAGCAGATTACTCAGTCCAAATCGGATATCCGCTCGGATATTTATTCTATCGGTATCCTTCTCTTTGAGATGCTGACCGGCGCTTTACCTTTTGACTCACCTCTGCCGGTAGAGGTGATGGATATGCATTTAAAAAAGATGCCGCGCTTACCCGAAGAAGCACAAAAAACAATTCCGCTGAATTTACAGCGTATCCTGCTAAAAGCGCTGGCAAAATCCCCTGAACAGCGATACCAGACAACAGGTGAAATCATAGAGGAGCTAAAGAATTTTCTTTCTTTACAGCAGGAAAACCGTATTGATATGCCTAATATTGATTACCCGGCAGCGGCTGAGGCTGATAAAATTATCAAAGGCATGACAGAGCTCTCTGCTCATAAAACGAAAGATTTTAACTTCACCATTAAAAAAAAATCCCCCGCTGAGGGGGAAACCAAAAAGGTCGATGTGAAGCAGATGATCGAGGATGGTATGAATAATCTTTCCACGTCGAAACCGATTGCCAAATCCATTCCCTCTGCCCCTCCTATGATGGAGACTACTTCACCAACTCTTTCACAACAAGCAAAGAGACCTCCTTTCGCTTCTGATCCCAAGCCACCCATGACAGAGCCAGCTTCCTTTGCGGAAACGTATTCTCAGGATACGCTTTTACAGAAAGAAGAAGAGAAGCTTTCGGTCAAACAAAAAAGAACCAATCTTTTTTGGATACCCTTGGTACTTTTGGTTTTAGCGGGTTTTCTGGTGGTAGGATGGTTTCTTTGGGAGAATAAAGCGACATGGATACAGAAATCTAATGGGATTGAGGTTCTTTCACCCACCAAACCGTATCAGGTAAAAAGCTTTCAAGAGAACACCTTTAAAGTACAAACCAAATCCAAACAAGTGGAAACTATTAAAATAGAAACCATCGACAAGGGATTAAACTCGAAAATCCAAAAACTAGACCAAAACCTGTACATGATTGAATTTTACCCCTCCATTTTCCTGAATAAGGCTTCCTTGCCGGTTTCTATCATCGGATTAAATCAAAAGGGTAAAGAGGTTGTGAAAACTCCATTGGTCCTTGAATTAAATAACGATACGATGGTGTATTTGGTGATTAATCCTGCTGCAAAGCAGATACAAAGAGTCGATGCCAAAGGAACCATTTCAAACAACCTGAATGCAGTGCCTTTGTACATACAGGAAGAGATGTTTCTGCCGATTCGGAATCTGATCACTTTTTTTAACGGAGAGCTTTCTTATGATTTTACTCAGGAAAAATTAACCATTACAGGGTTGAATCAGCACACATACCAACTCTACCTTTTCCAGGATAAATACCAGATTGATGACAAGGTGGTTCAGGAGAAAACACCTTACATTGAACGAGAAGACATTGGATACTTACCGGTGAAATTTTTAACCGAAAAAATGGGATTTTTTATCGAAACCTCACGGGATTCTTCCGGGAACGAAGTGATCATGATGGCGAAGGTAGAGTGAAATGACCCCAAATGATACTGAGTTAAACGCAAAGTTATCTATTTTGCTTGCTTTCTCGAATTCGGACGAGCTTTCTCAAGTAAAATCCGCTTTCCAGCACGAGCCAGACGTGTTTGTGGAAGATGCTCTGTCAGATGGTTTCCTGCTGAGTAATAAGATCAAGACGATGACTCCGGATGTATTGGTGTTGGATTATCATTTGCGCAATATCATTATGGGAGATTTCTTGGAAGAAGCCACGATTCGATACCCTACCACTATTATTGTTTTGATCGTCAGCGAAGCTGATTTAGTCGATTTAAGGAAGCTAATCAGTGTTTCGATCCGAAATATTGTTACCAGACCGATCAATTTTACTCAACTTCCCAATTTAGTCAGAAGTTTTTTTATCGCCAGTTTTAAGGATAAAAAGCACCAAGCATTAGATATCTCTGAGAGAAAGCCCGGCATGATGATTGCGATTTCCGGTTCCAAAGGGGGAGTGGGGAAATCCATTTTAACCGCTAACTTGTGTCTTGTTCTTTCCAATCTGGCTGAAAAGTATAAGGTGCTATGTATTGATTTCTGTATACCCTATGGTGATCAGAAGGCGATATTAGGCATATATCCGGAAAAATCTCATTCTATTGCAGATTTGATTCCCATCGCTGATGAATTAACCCAAGAGAAAATTAAATCAGTCGTGGTTCAGAGTCAGTATTACCCTCATTTTGATGTATTGCTTTCTCCGAATAAACCCATTAATATGCATGAGATGAGTTCTGGCGCAATGAAACGCATTTTCAGAACATTACGTCTGTTTTATGATTTTATTGTGATCGATATGAATCCTTCGTTTGATGATCTGAATAGGGTCGTTTTTGAAAAAGCGGAAAAAATCCTGATTCTGTTTACGCCGGAAATACATTCTATCTATCGGTTAGTGAACCAGCTGAAAGAGTTTCAATGGATGAAAATTAAAGCGCCACCGGAAATTATTTACAACCGAAGATCAAAAAAAACCGATCAGTCGGTTGCGAATTTATTGTCCAGGGTATTGCCTTACCCTATTTTTGCCAGTATCACTGATGATCCGAAGAATTTGCAGCTTTCCCTGAACCAATTGTTTCCAGTGGTAACGAAGAAGATACCGATTCGGCGGGATATCATGGCGATTGCCAGAAAAATTGTGGAATGGTATTTAGAATTATGAGTCATCAACCCAAAGATCTGATGTTTTCACCTCAGGATTCAGAGGAATTTTACTATTACATTCGATTATATGTTTTCAGTGAAATGTCACCTGCTGAGATTTTACGAGAGAAATCGCTCTCTCCGGAGCATATCAAAGAAGAGATTCGCGCTGTCGCGCTGAAAGGTATACAAGAATCGAAACGGGTACTGCCGAGTGAATACCAGGACCAGCTAATCTCACGCTTGATCAATGAGATATTTGGATTTGGCATCATCCAGCCGTTATTGGACGACAAGAATGTGACTGAAATTATGATTATTTCTCCTGACCAGGTATATGTTGAGCAGAATGGCAAATTAACACTGACAGACCTGAAATTTGAATCTGCTGCACAGATTTTACAGATCATTGACAGGATTGTGAGTCCGCTTGGCAGGAGAATTGATGAATCGAGTCCATTAGTGGATGCACGGTTACCCGACGGCAGCAGAATCAATGCTGTGATCCCTCCTATTGCGGTCAAAAGCCCTACCCTGACTATTCGTAAATTCAAAGAGACGATTCTGGATTACCAGAGTTTGATTGGTTATGGTTCCATGACACAAGAAATGGCTGAATTGATTAATTATTTCGTAAAATCCAGACTGAATATCCTCATTTCCGGGGGAACCGGTTCCGGCAAAACCACTCTTTTGAACGTTTGCTCTTCCTCCATTCCTGCAGATGAACGAATTATTACGATTGAAGATTCCATCGAGTTAAAGCTAAAACAGCCTCATATCGTTTCCCTGGAAGGAAGACCGCCTAATATTGAAGGAAAAGGGCAGATTACTATACGGGATCTGGTGATTAATTCGTTACGTATGCGACCGGATAGAATTGTCGTGGGCGAAGTGAGAGGCGCTGAAGCTTTTGACATGCTTCAAGCCATGAATACCGGTCACGATGGCTCTTTATCTACCATTCATGCGAATACTCCGAAAGATGTCATCTCCCGTTTAACTTCCATGATTTATATGGCAGGCTTGGATATGCCTGTCAGTGTGATACGCGAGATGATTTTCAGCTCCATCGAGTGTATTATCCAGACCGCCAGACTCAGCGATGGTTCAAGAAGAATACAATCTATTACCGAATGTTATGACTTTGACGGGCAAGATATCAAACTGCACGATATTTACCGGCTGGATATAGCCGGGATCGATGAAAAAGGGCACACCCAGGGGAATTATGTCTATGAGCCTTATGGAACCAGAATAAAAAAGAAACTCCAAAACTATATGAGAGTCACTGAGGATAGAGTGAATACCACTATTGGCCAATCAAAGACACTGGGAAATATTCTTCAGCAATTAAAACAAAAACCAGAGGAAGAATAAGATGGGTATTATTCCGAAAAAAGCCAGCGACGTTCTCTTTTCGAATATCCGGAAAAAACAAAGCCAAGAAAACAAAACGAAACCGGAAAATATTTCTACGGATGCGGCTTTTTTTGGATTACTGATTTCCAAAGTGGCTTTTCTTCTTCTGATGGTCGGTTTTTTACTGATGGTGTTCCTCATTGGTTTTTTCCTTTTCAGGAATTTGATAATGGCTGGTTTAATGGCTTTTGGCGCTCATTTTGGATTTCGGTATTTTCTGACGATGAAACGAAAACAGAATGAAGAACGCTTTTCAAGACAGCTGCCGGATACATTGACCGCCATCGCCAATTCTTTGAAAGCCGGTTTTTCTCTTGATCAGGCTTTTGAATTTGTTACGGTTTCAATGCCGGAACCGACGCGTTCTGAGTTCTCATCGGTGCATTTAAAATACAGAGTTGGTTACACGCTGGGAGAATCTTTAAAAGAACTTACTCAAAAGTTTAATAACACAGAAGTGAATTTATTTGTCTCCAGCCTGGTTTTACAGAATCAGGTCGGAGGTAACGTGATTCCCTTTCTGACAGAACTCAGCGATATTATTCGTGGGAGAGTCCTTTTAAAAGATCAAGTTGCTGTGGGCACAACGCAGCAGCGCATGACTTCGATGATCATCTCTTTACTGCCATATGGACTGCTTGTGTTGATGCAGTTATCCGGGTACAATGCGCTGACAACTACTTTTCAAGGAGTACTTGTCTTAATTTTAGCCATCATGATGCAGGGAATTGGCCTGTATGTGATCAATAATGCCATGAAGATTGATATTTAAATGGATTTGATTAGTAAAACTCTGATTTCTCTCATTGGGATACTGGGATTACTTTTTTTCCTGTTAAAAACCATAACCACTAGGAACGAGAGAGCAAAACGTCTTGCTGAGCAAGTGTTTGTTGACCAGAATAAGGCGAAGCCGGGCAAAAAAACCAAAAATGCGATTATCTCAGCTCTCAATAATCTCTCCAAAGCTTTTTACAAGCTATTTTTCTGCTTGAATCGGATCACAAAATTGATTAAACCTGATAAAGCCAAGAAAATTGAAATCAAGCTTGAATTAATCGGCAATCCATTTAACTGGACCCCAATCGAGTTTGTTAAGCTCCAGTTTTTTTCAGGATTTCTCTTTTTTTTACTGATACTGATCATTGCTATCGGGAACCAAGTGACTCTCTATTACTTCCTGTCTGTTATTTTCGGTTTGGTAGGATTCCTGTATCCCCAGCTATACGTAGATGGCATGCTTCAACAAAGAAGGCAGAAAATTACCCAAAGCCTGCCGGATGCGATGGATTTTATCGCACTCTGCCTAGCGGCGGGAATGAATTTTCAACTGGCGGTAGATGAGTATATCAAAAGAAATCACAATGTTCTGGCGGATGAGTTTTCTTTATTTCATAATGAAGTTCAGGTGGGTATATCCAGGATTGAAGCTTTTCAACATATGTTGGATCGAAATGATGCTCCTGGATTGCGAAGTTTTCTCAGTTCTGTCATCCAGAGTGAGAGACTAGGCACCCCTTTACGCCCTGTCATTTCCAACCAGGCAGTGGAATTAAGAGGAAAACGAAAGCAGATGATTGAAAAAGCGATTCAATCTGCCCCGGTCAAAATGATATTTCCCCTGATCTTGTTTATTCTTCCCGCTATGATGGTGATCATTTTTGGCTCTTTTCTGTTGAAGCCGGAGGAACAGGTGCAAAAAAACTTTGCGATCACTACAGAAAGGACATTCTTTTTACGAGTGACACCGGGAGTAAGAGTGTTTGTGAACCGCAACGAATTTCCGATTCACCATTTTACCCGAGATATCTATATCGCCAATCCTAAAACAAGTGCTGTTGGCGTTAAAATTTATGCGGAAAAAGATGTTTTACGGACGAAAGAAGAAGAGGATTATCTGATCCGGTTTTTTAAAAAGAACAAGAATATTCAGGAAGCCTGGTTTGTGATGATTCCTTTGCCGGAGGATGCAAAGGTTTTTTTATATATCGAAATTCTCGCTCCGAATAAAAAGACCACGTTAAAGTCATTCTATTCGTTTCGATATGCCCGGTTTGAATTGTACCAATTCCAGGAAGATTTAACGAAAACAGAGGATAAACAGATCGTTATCCACGGTAAAGTATCTTCTTCGGTCGGAATAACAGCCACTCTCAATGGTATTCCGCTCGAGTTTCATCCCAGGAGAGAGAATGACCTGGCTTTTACTACCAAAAGTGCCTTTTTGAAAACAGGATTCAATTCACTGGTTTTTCAGCTGACCGATAAAGAGGGTTATACTAAGACGATTAAAAAGACAATCGAATATACAGGCGTGCAGGTGGATGCGAGTTTTGTTGAAGAGAATGAGACCATTAATGATAAAGTCACCTTAACCGGTAATGCCACTCCGTTGTCTAATGTGTATATTGCCATTCCTGAAAAAAAGAAACGAAAGGTCGTTGCGTATTTTAAAGTGAGTGAAATGGGAAAATTCTCGATTGATGTACCCTTAGAAACAGGGCAGAATATCTTTTATATCTATTGTGTCAAAGATAAAAAAGAAAGCCCGGTCATTGTCAGGAAAATGTTCAGAAAACTGAGTGAATAAGAGGAAGTAATGCATATTTTAGAATGGACAGCCAATGTGTTCGGATTGATGATTGCGATGATTTCAGCGGTCACAGATGCGCGAACCAGAAAAATTTACAATGTCGTCACCTATCCCGGAGTACTCGTTGGTTTCATTTTTCACACTCTGGCTGCTTTGCTGACCCAGAGAGGCATCGCAGGTTTTTTATTTTCTCTGTACGGATTCTTGTTAGGATTTGGATTCTTTTTTATTTTTTATTGGATAAGCCGCGGAAAGAAAATGGGAGCCGGGGATGTAAAACTATATGCCGCCGTAGGCGCTTGTTTTGGGTTTTATGCCACCCTCTATTCTCTTGTGATTACCGCTTTGGTAGGATTACTGGTATCCATTGCCTTATTGTTTCCGGTTTTTTACATGGTGATCAGAACCGGTCGATTATCCACTCTGCAGGATTATAAGAATTATCCGATACCGTACGGAACCGTGATAGGAATCTCCATCGCCATTTGGGTGATCATTCGAATGGTTGGTCTTACCGAAAATTTGATTTTACCGTTTTATATATAGAATATAATGGCATGAAGAATGATTTAAAAACCTCATCACTGAAAAAGGAAAATGGCACAACCACCTTAGAGTTTGCCATTATTTTTCCTATTCTCTTTTTTATTATTTTTTACAGCATTCTGGTCATCTTCTGGATCAACGATGCCACCATTACAACGTATGAAGCCAGCAGACTAAGCCGTCTCCAATCAGTTGGCGTCAATATAACAGAAGAAGATGAAGTTTATAACACATTGATGGAAGTGCCTACTCTTGACCGATTTCAATCCGGCAGTATCTCCTCTCAGGTCGAGAGTGTGGACAGCGCTGTTTCCAGAATCACGACTACTGTGAGTCAGACAAATTCTTTAATCAGCCCCTTGTTAATTCAATTGATCCTTCCGCATGATAATGAGATAGAGGAAGACCATTATCGCTCACAGCAGGCAAGTGTGGTTCGTTGGATGGAACCTTATCTGGGATTTCAAAGTGAGTAAACCACGTTTTAAAAGATATACCGGCGAAAAAGGCCAGTCAATTGTAGAATTTGCGCTCTTTTTACCAGTGATTCTTTTGGTTGTTTTCGTCGCTATCCAGATTACGATTATCGCTTATTACCGGTTATTACTCAACCAAGCGTTGACTGACATTGCCAGAACAATTGCCGTTACGGAGAATCCGGATAATACCGTGTGCCAAAACCGAATAGACAGTATTTTAGATTTTTATTCTGAAAATGCTCTGGTTGCCATGCCACTCGATAATAACGCTTTATTTACATGGGGGTGGGAGCGTGAAGCAACCGCTGGATTACATGGAGTAGTCATAATAAGGGGGGTCTATCAGGGGATGAGACTGCCGTTTATCAGTGATTATGTCATCAGCGATTCCATCTGTTATCCCAGCGTCTATCCGACTGCTTCCGGACCATGAAACAAATCAGGATATTCCGTGATGATATCCTTTTGTGGCAGAGAGTTTTGGTTGCCAACTCTTTTCTTTCTCGGTTAATTGGGTTACTGAACCGATCTTCTCTTGAACCGTCCGAGGGAATGTTTTTTCATAAAGCCCCTGCTATCCACACCATAGGGATGAGGTTTCCTATCGATATTATATTTCTGGATGCTTCTCGTCGTGTTACAAAAGTACTCCAACAGGTGAGACCGAATCGTATCTTACCTTATATAAAATCAAGATACACCATTGAATTGGCCGCTGGGCAGAGCGAAGAAAAAAGAATCCAGCCAGGGGAGACACTGCGTTGGGAAGAAGGTCAGGTGACACTGGAATTTGCCTTGATTATTTCACTCTTTATCATAACTATGATCATTCTTATGCCTCTATTTGCAAGCACTGTTAGTGATTACATTCAAGCCTTATTGGATTTTGTCATAGATCTGTAAGTGATTAGGTTTGTAAGGACTCGATAAAACGCTTTTCTACATATATCGAGCTCATCGAAAAAAGTAAAGCGGAATAATTCATCCCAAAAGAGACCAAATCTCCCACTTGAAGGTTCGGTTTTGCTTCCACATCGAGCATCAGGTGATCAGAGGAAGCACCTAATATCTCAATACCCTTATCAAGGGGTGTAAGTCCCGCAATATCTGTATCTAAACGGCCGATATTGATAATCGCCTTTTTACGCAGTCCTTTATCCCGGAAAGGAATGTGTTCACCAAAAGCATTGTGTGCTGTTTCCCCGATGGGAAAGGAAGGTTTCGTTCGCAATTCGATCACTTCCCCGGTGAGTGTACAGATATCGGTATGACAACCCGGCAGTGGTTGTTTATACACGGCATCTACACCCATTAAAAGACCTTCGCCGATACGAATATGGTTAATATAAGCAGGAAGCGTATTGGCGAGAATAAGATGAAATAGGTTGGTGCCCCCTCCGGAGATAAGAGGGTTTTTGTGAAATACTTTCCGGAATGTCTTTTTGACTTGAGCGAGAAAAGACAAGTTTTCTTCAGTAGGGATTATGCCTGCAAAACAGGTCGCATTGGTCCCAATACCAACTACTTCCAACCAGTTTAACGAAGAGACTTCGCGGAAAAAAGATTCCGTTTCTTCCAGCAGAATCCCCTCTCTTAAATCACCCATCTCTATCATAATCAAGATGTGATGTTTTTGATGTAACTTCTCGCCAGCCAAGTTTAATGCATGGCAAACAGATAGCTCGGAATTCAGGCTTGTATGACAAAGCTCAACCGTTTGAAGAGATTCAGAAAGGGCGGGAGAACGGATCAGCATATACTGGGTATGAATACCGGAATCTGTCATTCTTTGGATATCACAAATTCTGGAGTCTCCGATTGAATCAAAATAATTTGCATACAAAGCGGCAATGGTGGGGTGACCCATGACTACTTTTGTGATGGGTGTAACCTGTAAAGATGCATGTTTGCAAAGCGTTTTCAATGTGACAATGTTCTCGGTTAATTTAGGTAACGAGATTTGCAAGTCAGGTGTTTTCATGCTTTGCTCCTTTTCATGAGGTGGTTTGCGCTCACTGTGACTAAGATAAACCATCCGCAAACCACAGAAAAGATCCCCATAAAGTGCCGGAAAAAAAAGTCGGTAGAAAATATAGATAATAATGCACTGTCTGGTGGCAACAACCAGAGATTATTTCGGAACAATATCCGGTGAAAGAGGGTGAATAAACCGTCAAAATAGAATAGCCCGAAACCCAGTACGATGACCAACAGAATCAAGGAACCAAGACCGGTATGGTACAGCCACTTCCACAGTTTTTTAAGATAAATGAGGATAATGAACAAGAAAAAAAGAATTAAACCGAGAAGGAAACCATAAAAATTCCAACTGAGCAACCGGGAGACATCTAACATATGTGTCTGCTCATCTTCGGTTAATTTGACCTGCTGTGAGGAGAATGTTATCTGACTACCTTGCATCAGACCTTGATAAAGGATTTTGCCGGCTTCTTGAATCTCCTTCTCGGACGAGAACAATCCGCTATTTCTGACAAGTCGTTCATAGACTGTAGGTTGGGTCGATATTACCAGGATATACCCAGTAAAAGGCAACATAAAAAGTAGCAAGGATAACAAGAGGGTACTGCCGATCTGTAAAACTCTCATGGGAGGGATTGATGAAGGGTTTTAGTCAATTCACAGCCAAACAGGATAGTGATCATGGTGTAATAGATCCAAATAATTAACACGGAAGCCGTTAAGAGAGACCCATACAGCAAGTTGTTCTTAGGGAGGTTGATATAGTATTGGTAGCCAATTCGAGCTACCTCGGTCATAAAGAGAGTCATCCCGCTTCCCAACAAAGCGGCCTTTGATTTGACATACACGGCGGGAACAATCTTATTAAAAAGAAAAAAAGTGGTGCCTGCCACGACCAGATAGGAATAGTATAACAAGTTGTTGCCAAACTCCTGGAGATTAAAAGGTAAAGGAAAATACTCTCTAAGACTTTCTGAGTGAATCCATATTTGAAGCAGATTATTCAAAAAGAAATTTAATGCGATAAAAATGATCAGTAAGGCCATTAAGAATAAGCCAAGCAGTTTGCTTTTCAGAAAATTTCTTCGCTTACGCGTTTTCCAAATGGTATTAAAGTTATTCTCAAGCGCACCAAAAAAACCTAGCATTATCCAAACCAGAGTTGAGAATCCCACCCATGTGGATACATTCACCGAACTCATTGTTTTTTGCAGTATCTGGCTAATGAAATCAAATCCAGTGGGGGTAACGACCTGGATAATATTTAAAAAATATTCCAAAGCTTGTTCATTGGAGCGTAGTATTTTCCCAACGAGGGAGATCAATAACAACAGAATCGGGATACTCGTCAGAAAAGCAAAATAGGATAAAGCAGCGGCTTTATTAAAACACTGGTCGCGTAAAAAATGCCGGAAAGAGATCACTAGCACTTTCCAGAATTTAATAATATTGAGACGAAATCTTATGACAGCCATATTCACACTACAGGAACCGGTAATAACATCACCGATTGTCTACCATGATGGGAAGGAGGTTTCAGCTAATCGCAACAAGAGTTGGACGCAATGCTGGACATCTCCGGCATCGACCATTTCTGAAGGAGAATGAACATATCGGCACGGAATGGAGATAGTAGTCGCTTTGACTCCCTGCTTTGTTGTCTGGATAGCGCTCCCATCGGTTCCGCCAAAGGGTAACACCTCAAATTGGGTGGGGATCATGTATTGGTTCCCGATCTGGGCAATCCATTGATTGAGTTGGTAATCTCCGATATGGCTTTTGTCCTGTATTTTAATGGTCGGTCCCGCCCCTAACTTTACGGCAAGTCTTTTGATACCTTTGGGGGTATCGAGGAATCCGGTGCCGCAAATATCTACAGCCACACCGTAATCGGGGTCAATACGGAAAGCAGCTGGCTTTGCTCCCACTAAACCGACTTCTTCCTGGGTGGCAAATACAAAATACAGGTCATTGGCGGTATGACGAATCGCCTTAATGGTTTCCACCAGGGCAGCGCAGGCGATTCTATCGTCCATTGCTTTAGAAAGCCATCTGGTGCCTAAGTCCAGAAACGGTTGATGGAAGGTAGCTGTTTCCCCGATGCGTATCTTAGCCAGAGCCGCATTTCTTGAATTGACTCCCAGGTCGACGTACAAGGAATCAAAGGATACCTGCTGATAATCGGTGAGCTTTTTGGCGATATACTCTGATTCAAACCAGAAAGTCCCGATGGCGCTATGTTCAAACTGAATACGTTGCGAGGGCATTAATAATGGATTATGACCTCCGATTGGCTCCACTTTGACAAATCCATTTTCATCGATATAGGTAGCGACAAAACCTATTTCATCCATATGCGCGTCAAACAGGACTTTTTTACCCGGTCCTGCCTTATGCGCAATCAGGTTTCCCAGTGAATCAATCTGATAGTCGTCTACGAAAGTGCGGATTTGCTCCAGAATGACATTCCGGATCTTTTCTTCTCGTCCGCTGGGAGAATTTGTTTCCACTAATAATTTTACGGTATCTTTCATGATTGCCTCCTCAAATCATAATCTTTGAAAAAAACTGGTAATTCTTGATGGATCGCCTTCACCAGATGCTGAGAATTCTCATAATCCTTCTTGCTGATGAAGCTGATGGGAGAGTGAATGTACCTGGTTGGGAGGGCAATAATACCAACATAAGCGCCGAATGCTTGCTTGGCAAATGAGATGGCATCCGTTCCTCCGGCTATCCTTTCCTTAATCTGGTAAGGGATATTTTTGGATTTGGCGGTAGATTCCAAGAACTGGATCACATTTTGCTGGATAACCAATCCTTGATGAGTCACAACGATCACAGGTCCTTCATTCACTCTTGTCGTATAGCGTTTCCTGTCTAAACAAGGCAAATCCGAAGCGGTGGTGCCCTCGAGAATCATGGCTAAGTCCGGTTGAATGCGGTAGGCTGCCACTTTACTGCCTCGTAAACCGACTTCTTCCTGGGTGGCAAACACATACCAAGTGTCGAAATCAGGTGGTTCTATGTCTTCGATTAATTTGATCAGCAGCGCACAACCCACTCTGTCATCGATAGCCTTTCCCCGGATAAATGTGTCAGTCACCTCGCAATCGGTTCGGAAGGCTATCGGGTCTCCCAATTCGATCTTTCCTTTGACTTCTTCCGGTGAGTTCGCACCAATATCAATGTACAGTTTTTCTTTGGTGACCGGTTGATCAAAATCATTCCGCTGTAAATGGATCGGTTTATACCCGATGACGCCCTCTATTTTCTCTTTTCCGAGTATCACGACCCGTTTGGAAGCCAGGATGGAGGGATCTACTCCCCCGATGGCAGAGAATTGAATCATCCCGTTTTTTTGTATGTTACGCACCATAAAACCGACTTCATCCATGTGAGCCAGCCAAAGTACTTTTTTGGAGCAGTTTTTACCGCGCTTGAAAGCATATAGGTTTCCGATGCTGTCTACTTTGATTTCATCTACTTTAGAGGCAATCTGTTCTTTAATATAGGCACGTATATCCTCTTCAAAACCACTGACGCCATTTAGATCCGATAGGGTTTTTAAGACCATGATAATCCCTCCCAATAAGCTTGGTCAAGTGTTTTAATGTACGCATAGAGCAGTTTCATTGTTTTTTGAATGTCCTGCATATCGACTACCTCCACACTGGTATGCATATTGCGTAGAGGTAAAGAGAGTAAAGCGGTCGGAATGCCCTCCTGGGATACCTGGAGCGGGGTGGCGTCTGTGCCTCCTGCCATCGGCGTTGGATCGATCACTGTTTTGATGCCTTCTTGTTTGGCAATGCGAAGAAGGTCCTGTGTAATTTTTTTGGTAAAATCAGGTCCTACGGAAATGACAACCCCTTCGCCAAGGGGAATGCCATCAAAATCACCTAAATTAGGCTGTTCAGCAAAGGTAACATCCATAGCGATGGCAATATCCGGTTTCACTGCAAAAGGGGCTGTTTCCGCACCTTTGCACCCAACTTCTTCCTGAACAGAGAACGTGCACACCACATCCCATTCATGCTTCAAATTGGCTAATTCCTTCAGCAAAAGCATACTGACTAAGGCGGAAGCTCTGTCGTCTAATGATTTACCGGCAAAACGCTGGTTCAGCAATGGGATAAGCGGTGCCTGAAACGTGATGGGATCACCGATTTGGATGGCAGACTGAGCCTCTTCTGTCGATAAACCGGTGTCCAGCAGAATAGTCTCATAACCCAGTAAATTGAGCTTATCCTCCTCTTTTAGCAAGTGAGGAGGAATAGAGATGCCGACGGCTTTAATAGGTCCTTTCCGGGATAAAATCACAAAAGGATGGGCAGGAAGAATCTTTGGATCAACCCCTCCCCGGGGTTCAACACGTACAAATCCATTTTCCAGAACAGAGGAGACGACCAGCCCTATCTCATCCACATGGGTAGAAATCATGATTTTTCTGTGGTTCAGGTGATTGCCTTTTTGAATGACAATCAGATTTCCCATCGGGGTAAACCGAAAATCATCAATGTAAGGCCTGATTTGCTCCAAGATCCACTTTGTGATCGTGTCTTCCCTGCCTGTAATCCCATAGCTCTCGCTTAAGGTTTTCAACCAAGCTTCCGGCGTAGACATAGTTACCTCCTAATAATAACTGTTTGTGTTTTTGATTCCCATTCCACCCGGGCATCCAATGCTTCTGCCACAAACCGAATCGGCACATAGGTTCTGCTTTTAATCAGCAAAGGAACAGCCTCTATTCTTGTTTCTTGTCCGTTCTTTCGAACAACCGAACGATTGATCCATAGCTCTATCACGACGCCCTCTTCTTTTAACATAATTTTCTGTTCAGGACCAATCCACTGAATATCTATCTGGAAAGCTTCCGCCAGAAAACGTAACGGAACGTAAGTCCTATTGGATCTGATAAAAGGAGCTTCCTCAAGCATGCTCTTTTTGTTGTTGATATAAGCGGTTTTTTGGCCAATCTGGAGAGTAATCAGGGTCTCTTTGATTAATAGCGAAGCGATAGGGATTTTCTGAATTCGATGGTTACCGGAGTCAGCTACATACAACCATTTGTCTTTACAGGTTAATCCTTCCGGAAACAGGAATTTACCGGGTTCATACCCGATATCAATTTGAATTTTTTCTTTACTGGTCCAGGTTTTTGGCCCGCCGATCCATCCAAATAATCTGACCTGCGCCTCATCATGAAGTGTGAATACCTGTAAGCAATGGTCATTTCTATCAGAAAAAATAATATAATCCTGATAGAGGACAAAATGCTGCCAGTTGACGTTACTCTGCAGTGGTTCAAAGGAATAGGAGCGGATCAGTTGGCCGGAACTTTTATCCAAAGCCATCACCTTTCCCGTCTTTGTGGAGACATATAACTCATTGTGGATAAACAAACCGGCAACAGCGCCATTTTGCAGATCGATCGGGAATGAATCGAGGATTTGAAGATTCGCATCCAGTTTCCAAATCTTATTCAACTGTGCATCCAAGGCGTAAAGATTCTCCTGTTCGTCAAATACCAGAGCAATCAGCTTGGATTCATCGTTTACCACTGCCGAAACGACCTCGCCACTCGGCTGATAATGATAAATGGTGGAAGAATTATAGGAGCTTAACATATATAAAGAACCATGGTTAGTACCCGTTATCGATGAGACCTGAATGCCTTCTTTATCCAAGAAACCGCTGCTTTTGACAAAAAGCCCGGTTTTTCCGTCGATAACTTTCACTCCGCTTGTGTAATCATCGTTTACGTAGATATTTTCTTGAGAATCCACCCAGATCTCTGATGGCCAATGTAACTCCAACTCACTTCCCGGTTGAATAATTTTTTCTTCTATTTTGGCGGTATTCCAGTCAATTTGAAAAAAACCTTTTCGCAGGGAAGAAGTGGCCAGAATTTCATTCGGAGAAGTGATCAGCAGACCGTTGATATAAAGGTTCGTTTTGATGGATTTAATCAATTTACCATTCAGGGAAAAGCAGAACAATTCTCCATTGGCATCCGCAATATAGATTCTTTGTTGAAAATAACCGATAGCCACCGGTATGGAAATATATTCTTCCCCGAATGCTCGTAATTCCGTTACATCGGAGTCAGCAATAAAAAAGCCCTTCCTGCCTCTGTCGATAAAGGCAAATTGATCATTATTGACCGCAGTAATGTCTTGCAGAAACAGGAAGGAGACATTCCGAATGGCAAACACTTCTTTGAGGAGTGTCCCGTCGGCTCTGTAAGTGCATATACTGCCTTCTGTGATCGCGACAAAAGTCTGTTCGGTAGTTTTGGTGACAGCGATAAAATCAGATCGTTTTTCCGGTGATTCAAACGTCTTGATATAGGGTCCATTCTGGACAAACTGCTGTATCCGGCCCTTCTTCTCTTTAAAGGAATCAATCGAGGTAACAAATAAATCCTTGTTGTCACTAAAGATCCCGTGTATCTCAATAAAATTACCTTCCTGTTGTCCGTATCCGCCAAATCGATACAAAGGTTCAAAGGAACGGTTAAACACCTGAATTTGGGAATTGTTCAAGTCAGAAACAAACAGATGGTTCTGGTCCCCAAAAATATCGGAAGCTACCTCAAAAAAACCGGATACCCAATTCGCTCCGTATACCTGGATATTCTCATAGGGGACAGCCAATACGGGAAGCGGCTGAGCAAGAAAAAGAAGACCAAGCAGAATCCGACAGCCCAGTTTTAACATACTGAATCTCCTAATATCATATTCACCTTTTCGCCGCAAACCTGACATTTGCCATCCAGGATATTAGTATAGTATATATCATAATTTGTTCTTTTGATTAGTATCGAATGACAATGATGGCAATAGGTGTTCTGCGTGTTGGGCAGGTCTGCATTGCCGATGTAAACATAGGGCATGGATTGTAAAAAAATGGCTCTGGCTTGTAATAAGGCGGATACAGGGGTGGGAGGACGTGTCATTTGATAATGTGGAAAATATCGATTCAAGTGAACCGGAATGAAGGGGGAGAGCGAGGAAAGAAAATCTCTGCATTCCATCAAATCAGATTCCTTGTCATTGCCATCGGGGATTAACAGGTACGTGATCTCGATATGGCTTTTTTTCTGTGCCATCCGAATAGTTTTCCGGACAGGCTCAAGCGAGCCAAAGCAGTAAGATTGGTAGAAAGACGAGGGACCTTTCCAGTCGATATTCATAGCGTCTGTATAGGGAAGTAACCGCTCCAGAGGCGATTCCTCAATGAAACCGTTCGTGACCAAAACGGTTTGGAAAGAGTGTTTCTTCAGTGCCTGAAACGTATCCAGGATAAATTCATAATGAACGATCGGTTCGTTATACGTAAAAGCCAAGTGAGTGAGAGCATGTTGTTTCATTACACTCATCAATTCTTCGGGAGTCACCGGATACACTTTTCCGGAACCAAAGGACAAATCATGGTTCTGACAAAACGAACAACTGAGGTTGCATCCAAAAGCACCGAGAGAAAGAATTCGTCCTCCCGGATAATAGTGGTACAAAGGTTTTTTTTCGATAGGGTCTATTGCCATAGTCGCAACCGTTCCATAGGAGACTGAATAAAGTATGGAGTCGATATTCTGGTATTGCCGGCAAAGCCCCGTATTGCCCGGAGAGATTGTACACCGGTTTGGGCAAAGCAGGCAATCTGTTTTACCGTCTGGCTGCCTGGTGTAGTTATAGGCTTCTTTCATCATCACGTAATAAGTTTACTTTTTTTTTCTGAAAAGTGTATAATTTGGAAAATGGATTCAGCTTATTTATTTACTCCTGAAGAAACTGTGGCGAGTTCTTTGGTTGGTTCGGTGCAGTTTTTTTCGGATATTGAGATGATGACATACCAGGATTGGAAAAAGGGGTTGACCGGTCTTCGGCAAAAAAACGCCTCCATCATTTTTTTCTCGGAAGATTTTCCGAAAGAGCAGTTTAATCAGTTCATGCATGAGTTGCGCCATGATCCTATGCTGGAACATATCTCCGTTTTTTTATTGATTGAATCATGGACCCCGGAAAAAATTACAAAATGGCTGCATAAATCCATGCTGGACGGTTGGATAGAACTACAGGCGGATACGGCGATCAAGCAGATACAATTAAAAAATGGTATCCAGAAAACCTATTCGCAGAAACGGTTGCAAAAACTCATGCTGGACAACCAATTTATTCAGAACGAGCTCTATTTTTTTGAGAGGAAACGGAAATACCTGGATCAGAAAGCCAACTACAAACGAAAAAAAGAGGCAGCTGAGTTGATGCATATTGTCCGAACGCACTTAACCGTGGTGAAAGATGGTTTCCAGATCGTTTTAAATGAAGCAATGAGCGATGAGCAGAAAGAAACTGCTGTAAATCTTATTTTTCGGAATATCAGGAAAATTGAAGAGTATATCAATGATCATGAAAACCAGCTTCAAGAAGAGCAAAAAGAAATAACTCAGCAATTTAAGATCATTCCTATGCAGTCTCTGATCGCAACCCTGGAAAAAAGTCTTTTATACGAAGCCAGGGAAAAAAATATATCCCTGATCATAGAACCCAAGAAATCCATTCATTCTGTCATATTAAAATCCGAAGATCTTGAATTGATGCTAATCGAGTTGTTTCAAGCGACTTTATCTCTGGTTAAGCCTGGTAGTGTTGTCTATTTAACAGCGCATCCTCTCCTTTCAGCGAATACCGTTGAAATGAAGTGGGTCACTAATATTACCAATATGGAGCCAACCGCATTCTCAAAAATGCTGGAAGACCATTTTCAAACCATAGAATGGCTTGATGACAAAGAATCTAAATTTGAAAAGATACTGAATGCCGATCAGATTGGGTTTCGATTCACACTGGTAAGGCTGACCTGATCTTGGTGACTAATCCTCTTTGCGCCTTCCATAGATATTTTCAGCTTTATGCAAAGCGGAGGTGATAGAGATAGTGACAATGCGGTCACCTTTTTTTAAAATATCTGTCTCAGCCGGAATGAAAACCTGGTTATTACGAATCAAGGCTACCACCCTAATTTCATGGTTGATCTCAATATCCTGGACTTTTTCCGCTTTACCCATCGGTTCATAAATATGCTCAAACATCTCAAAGTTATTCTCAGCCAAGTAAAGATGAGCTTTGTTCTCCCCCATGATAAAACGGCTATATACTTGCTCAGCGCCTAATAATGTCGGAGAGACGATCTCCAGGCCTAAAGCGCGGAATGTTTTTTCCCTTTCAGGATTAAATACTCTGGTAATCACCCGTTCCACTTTAAAAATCGACTTGGCCACTGCGGAAGACATGATATTAATGTTGTCATTGTCAGTTAAGGCGGCAAATACATCCGCTTGCATAATGCCGGCAGATTTTAACACTTCTTCATCAAAACCAATGCCATGGATAGTGGTGCCGTCAAACTCAGGAGGAAGATTGGCAAAAGCATCGCTGTTTTTATCAATAATCGCTACATTATGGCTATTGTGTGAAAGCATAGCAGCCACTCTTGACCCAACAAGGCCGCAACCCACGATAACACAATACATAAATCCCTCCCTTTATATCCTTTACAATGCTCCTTCTGAACCAGAATGATTGTACTCTCTATTTAGGATAATTAAATATATTTGGGAGGATTCAAAATGAAACAAATCTGGAAAGTGACTTTATTAATGCTAGTCGTTGTTCTGTTTGGTTGGGTGGGGTATACCGTCGCTCAGACAGAAGAGACCGCTATAGAGCGGCCCTTTGCGTCCAGAGTATTGAGTGTCTCCGGTTCCGCAACGATGCAGATCAAACCTGATATGGCCACCATTACGGTTGGCTACATGAATGAAGCCTTAGATGCCGGTACAGCCCAGAGCAACAACGCCGAGGTGATGAACGCCGTCATCGATGCTTTGAAAAAGGCCGGAATAGAGGAAAAGGACATGCAAACCAAGAATTTTTCCATTCAACCTTTGTATCAGTATGAGGAGAATAAAACTCCCTATATCCGGGGTTATCAGGCTATTTATTGGCTGGGAGTGACGATTTATGACACCAAACGTGTGGGAGAGATCATCGATATCGCCTTTAAGAACAAAGCGAATCAATTTCAAAATGTCGTATTTGACGTACAGAATAAGGATAAAATGAAACTCGAAGGGATCGAGGCAGCCATGAAAGATGCCCGGGTAAAAGCAGAAAAAGCGTTAGCGGTGGAAAATGAGACGATCAAAAGAATTATCACAGTTAATGTAGATGGAAATTACCCGACTACTTATTCATCCAATGCACCATCACGAGACATGAAGGAAGGCGGGACTGTACCCCAGATCATGGAAGGTTCTCTCACCTATACGGTGACTGTCCAGGTAGAATACTCTTTTTAGGAAAACTCACTATACTTTTACAGTAAAAACTTTCTTAACCCAAAGGGGGTAAAATGATAGCAATCATCGACTTTGGCTCCCAATTTACTCAATTGATTGCCAGGCGAGTCAGGGAATTAGGGTATTATTCGATCATCTACCCGTATTTTGTGAAACCGGAAGAGATTCAAAATGCGGACGCTATCATTTTATCGGGAGGGCCACGGTCTGTGATCTCCTCTGATCACCCTGCCTTATCCGGAGAGATCTGGAAAATGCAGGTACCCATTTTAGGGATTTGTTACGGATTTCAATTAATGGCTCTTGAAGAAGGGGGAGAGGTTCAACCCTGTGAGATCAGGGAGTTTGGAAAAGCCTCTTTTACTACTTGTGCAAAATCCATTCTTTGGAAAGAAATCCCTCAGGAATCCATCGTTTGGATGAGCCATGCCGACCAAGTGACCGCGAGTCCGCCTTCTTTTGAGGTGATAGGCTCTTCCGGGAACGCACCGGTGGCCGCTTTTCAAAACATCAAACGGATGCGGTACGGTATCCAATTCCATCCGGAAGTGGTGCACACCGATTTCGGCAAACAAGTACTGTACAATTTCCTCCATTTTATCGTGAAAGCAAAACAGGATTGGGATTTAACCTCCTGGATTGACCAGGAAGTCCAAGCCATCCGAGATAAGGTGCAAAACCGGAAAGTGATTTGTGCTATCAGCGGAGGCGTGGATTCGTCTGTGGCTGCTCTGTTGGTGCACCGTGCCGTAGGCGCCAACCTGCATTGTTTCTTTGTAGATCATGGCTTGATGAGGCTAAATGAGCCGGAAGAGGTAGAAACCATGCTTCGTCAGCTGAACCTGCCTCTTACCGTCATTCACGCCGAGAAAGATTTTCTGAAAGCACTGAAAGGAATGACAGATCCCGAAGAGAAAAGAAAAGTAATCGGAAAGCAGTTCATAAAACTATTTGAGAAAGAAGCCAAAAAAGCCAAAGCGGACATATTGGTGCAAGGCACGTTATACCCTGATGTCATAGAAAGTTCCGGGGGGATATCCGGTATCGCAGCCAAAATCAAAAGCCACCACAATGTGGGGGGGTTGCCTGACACCATGAAGTTGGATCTTCTGGAACCTTTGAAGTACCTGTTCAAGGATGAAGTCAGGTTAATCGGCAAGCAGTTACACCTTTCTGACCGGTTCATTCAGCGTCATCCCTTTCCAGGTCCCGGTTTAGGGATTCGGATTATTGGCGAAATCACACCGGAACGACTGCAGTTGTTAAAAGAAGCGGATTTTATCGTTCGTGAGGTGATGAAACAGCAGGATAAAGAGCAAAAAATCTGGCAGGGATTTGCCGTATTGCTTCCGATCCAATCGGTGGGTGTCATGGGAGACGAACGGACTTACCAGAATGTATTGGCTGTCCGCATGGTACAATCGGTTGACGGGATGACTGCCAATTGGTATCCGATGCCTCATGCCTGGCTGGAAAAACTGAGCACGCGCATCACGAATGAAGTGAAAGGGATCAACCGCGTGGTGTATGATATTACCTCCAAACCTCCCGCTACGATTGAATGGGAGTAAAGATGGATTATCAAACCCGCCAAGACATACGCCAACAAATCAACGCCGCCTTATTTCCGGGCGATTCACAAACAGCGCTCAAGATTGCTATACAAGCAGACCAGCAGTATCCGGAATTTTTATGGTATGGTTTGTTGGCTGGCGACATATTATATTTTTATCTGGATAAGGGAGAAGAGGCTTATCAGCAATACGGAGAGGTATTTTTACGGGGGGAAGCCAAATTTTCTACTTCCACCCTCAGTCCTTACCGGTATCTGTTGAAAAGGCTATCCGGTATCGCGATGGAGCGAAAGGATTACGACGCTGCCATCCGGTACTTTTCCGCATTCATCGCTTTTCAACCATCGAATTTTCATGAAAAGGACTTTTGCCATTATGCAGAGGCTCTGTATAAAACAGGGAAAAAAAGAGAAGCGATCGAGGTGTTGCAATTAGGGGTCCGGTATTCCAAAAGCAGAGCAATACGCTATCAGTTGAGCCAATACCAAGGGCTGAATGAACCGATGGCGCCTTTTCAGGCAGTTTTCAAAGGGTATAGGCGTATCCCGATAGAAACGGACATTATCAAGCCGGGATGGGATATTCCCGAGTATATCAACACCATTACCACCTCCATCCGCCAGCCGGGTGATATCATCACCATCGCCTCCTGTGTGGTGGCGGTGGCGGAGAAACGTTTGCGGGGAGTGGATGAAATCGAACCCACTCTGTTAGCGCGATGGTTATCCAAATTTGTTCATGACGATAATTATCCCTTTGGCGGGAACGCACCATTGTGCAATCCTCTATCGATGGAGATGGCCATTCAGGAAGCAGGATGGCTTCGGATCCTATTGGCCGCTGTTTTTGGAGGGGTTCTTGGTAAAATCATACCAAAGCAGGGTTATTTTTATCGATTGGCCGGAGAACAGGCCGCTCTGATTGATGATATGCCGGGAGCGATTCCGCCTTTTGATTATTATGTGATTTTAGGTCCCGCGGACTCCTGCAAAACTGCCAGACAGATCAGGGCAAAGACAGGATGTGAAGCAGCCATAGTCGATGCAAATGATCTTCAGATTGCCTGGGCGGTAGGGGTTTCCTCGAAAGAGGTGAAACCTCTTGTGGAGTCTGTGATGTCGGATAATCCTGCCGGAAACGGTGACCAGAAAACTCCTATCATTCTTCTTCGGAAGGAATAACCTGAGCGTACTGAGTCTGCTGGTGAAATAGCTGGTATATCTCCGGGAAAAAAACCTCCAACTCGTACTGTTTTTCAAGCCAATCCATACATTTCGCGAGCACTCTGTGACGCATACGTTTGTACGTGGAGACAGATCCCAGCTTAAAATACTGAATGATAAACTCCCGAGATTGTTGTTCATAGTACCGGAGTTGGATGTATTCGCTGCTGAATTTATCGAGACTTATGACCAGATTGTCGAGCATAGCGATTTTTCCCTCCAGTAGGAATTTGGTGTGAATCCCAAACGGAACGCGTGTATTCACCGTCAGACAGTTTCGATCCCTCATAATCTTGATGATCGATGTGGAAAAAAAAGTGGACAGGGTTCTCAGCTGGTTGTAGCTTTCCTTATAACTGAGATAGCTTTCAAGGATTTTTTCAACTGCTTGTTCCACCCGGTCACCTCTGGCATCAAATTTTACTTGTGCTATTATAATGTCTGGTAAACCATGATGTCAATGATCAATGAAAACGGACTCATTCTAAAAGCAAGTTCTTACAAAGAGAAGGATAAGCTATTGACTTTTTATGCCTCTTCACTGGGGAAGATACAGGTGTTGTGTAAAGCCGCCAGAGATCCTATGAATCACTGGGCATCCTCCATGGATCCTCCCCTGCTGGCCTGGTGCTCTTTGTTGGAGAGAAATCACTTTTTTCAATTGACCGATATTCGGGAGATGAATGTATTCCCTGGCTTGAGAGAGCATTATCGATCCCGATTGGTGTACCACGCCCTTCTTCAAGCGATTCATTATACCGAGGTGGCAGAACCTGCAGAAGAACCGTTCCGATTGTTTTTGGAAACCTTGTTGGGGATTGAAAAAGCACCTGAAAATGCGGAATGGTTTTATTACCGTTTCATGATTCATTTTCTGAATTTACAGGGTTTTCAGCGGGATATCACAACTTGTATTCAATGTCATACCGTCATTTCAGATGATCGGGAGCCTTTTTATTTTTCATTGGATACCGCTTCCTTCCTCTGTCCCGAATGTGCTAAAAAGGAGCTGAACATCGTGCAGGTTTCGCAAAATGTCGGTTCCATATGGAAAAAATGCCAACATTCCGCCCCTCAGGATTTTTTGAAGGAAAAGGCCGTTTTTTTTCACAATTTCAAAGATTTAGATAGAATAATAAGCGTGATTGTGAAGCAGGTCTTTCATCAGGATTTTGTATCGCTGGCTGAGATCGTGCTTTAACTGGCACACCAAGAACAGGGGGGGAATATAGAATGAACAGAAAAGAAAGAGAGAAGTATGATTTACATACAGGCAAAATAAAATACACTCCGGAAGAGATTCAGAAGAAAGAAGAAGAACAGAAAAGGAAAAAAATCCAGCGGAATAAACAGAGGCTAATAGTAGTCTCCTCTATCGTTGGTACTGCCATACTGATTGTCGGGATCGCCTCTTATTTTAACTGGCAGGCGGAGAGAAAAGCAGAGATGGCTACCTGGCCCCCGGATGTGAAAAAGCCGACTTCCCAGGAAATCAAAGAGATCAAAGAAGAGTTGGTGGTGATAGAAACCACTATGGGAACGATGAAGATCGCTTTGGATCCCGAAGCTGCTCCCTTGACGGTGAATAACTTCCGCCAATTGATTAAGCAGAAACACTATGACGGAGTCTTATTTCATCGGGTCATCAAGGATTTCATGATTCAGGGCGGTGGGTATGATGCCAATGGGGTAAAAGATGTTCAGTACAGTTTCAAGGATGAGATCAACCCCTGGGCATTAGGGCTCGATGAAGCCACCATACAACAAAATATAACCGAAGGGTATAAATACGATAAGTCGCTTCCGTCCCTGAAAATGGAGTATGGCGTGCTGGCCATGGCGAATGCCGGACCGAATACCAATGGCTCCCAATTCTTTATCGTGACGGATCCGGATGGATCTCAAACTAGCCATCTGAACGGGAAACATACCGTTTTTGGCAAAGTCGTCGAGGGGATGGAAGTAGCATTAAAAATCCAGGCGGTACAGACTGGGGAAGCCGATAAACCGGTAAAAGATGTTGTCATGACCAAGGTTTATTTAGAGACAAAACCCAAAAAGACCGAGTAAAGGAAAATCCGTGAATGAGTCTTTGATCTGGGAAAAAATCGGGAGATTGGAACAAGTTTTTCAATCGGACATGGAAGACAAAAATACCCTGTCAGAGCTCTTGACATTATATTTGCAGGTGGAGAACCGCTGGAAAGCCTTTAATCAGATGGCAGACCAGGTTTTGCAGCGGTATCCGCAAGACATACCTCTGTTGGTTTTACTTTTTCAGGGGTATGCTTCCCAAAATAAAACGGAGGAAATGAACGCTGTCGAGGTCCGTTTATCCTCGTTACAACCGGTTGCAAAAGAGGATTACCGCGCCTTGGTTCGCTACTACCAGGAAAGCAAGCACGATTCAGAGAAAGCATTGGCACTGCTCAAACAGGCATATGCCAATCATATAACCGACCCCGAATTATGGATGCAGCATCTTTCTCTGTTAATAGAAAAGAAAGAGTACCAATCCGTATTAGACCTGTTAACTCCCGCAAAACTGAAAGAACTGCAAGATTCCGAGTTAAACTTTATCCGCGCCAGGTTATTGATCAACACCCAGCCTAAGTCCATCTCTATTGGGGAGGAAGCAGAATATCTATTATTGGAAGCCTTAAAGAAAGACGCTTCAAAAGTAGATGCCTATACGCTCCTGTTGGAGATATATACCTCCATACTGAGTGACCATGAGAAAGTCGTTTTCCTGATCAAATTGGCTTCCACCAATGGCCTGGAGAACCTGAACTTCTATAAAGAATGTCTGACTTCCCTGCTTCAACTGAATGAAATCTGTGAAGCAGCAGAGATATACGATATTCTGGAGGAGTATTTTCCAGAATCTGAAAAACTGATTCTTAAACTAGTCAGGGTATTGCACATGACGATGAATAACCTTGGCTCTGCCAAGCATATCTGGGCAGAATACCGAAAGCGAAAAAGTATTTATCAGGCTTCTCTGTATTTAGGCTGTATCTCTGTCGGGGAATCCGTATGGAATGAGCTGAAATCGTTAGGAGAGAGGGAGCACGATCAGGAAAGTGAGTGGCTGTTCATGGATGAAGCCACCCAGAATTATGTTATGGATACCATCAGGCAGGTCATTCTCTATTCCTATGATATGCTTTTACTGTTGGACCCTGATAATCCGGAGTTTCCTTTTTTAAAGGGTTTGTTTTTAGCGGATACGGAAATTGAATCTGCCAAACATTCTTATCAACAAGCTCTTGCCATCCATCCGGGCTTTACTTACGCCCGTTATGAATTAGGAACGCTGTATCTGCAAGAAGGGAATTGGCTGGAAGCCTATGATCATTTTAAAGCCGTTCTTGATTCGCCGGTTTATGACGTTTCCTTATTTACAGATGTGTATATGCACCTGTCTGAGATCAGTATCCGTTTCGGGTGGATTGCAGAAGCGGAAAATTATCTGGATGTAGCCCAGTCAATCTCACCCAAAGACAACCGAGTCCACCTGTCGCTAGGTAAAATCTATTTAAAAGAATCCAAGATTATTGGGTCTGAAGTCGCTTTAGATAAAGCAGAAGAGCATTTACGGACCGCGACGGAGTTGAATCCGGAAAATTGTGAAGCGATTTATTATCTGGGTCAGGTGTACTATTCGAAATCCCAGTATCTTCCCGCCATTAAGCAATACCTTCTCGCTATTGAGAAAGGACTATACACTGACAGAGGCGAGTCTTTTGCTACTTTGAGCAATTGTTATTTATGGATCAGCCGTTCTTACTTCCGTCTGTATAAAGATATGCTCTTTTCCTCCAAAGATTACTTGATAGAAGCGATTGAGTATATTCGCAAAATACCGGTTAAAGATGCAGAACATCCCTTGTTGCTGGAATATATGATTGAATTGTATCAATCAGCCGGCATGGAAGAGGAAACCGAATCTACCCGGTCTACTTTAAAGAAAAAGGTCATTCAACTGAAACCTCTGCCGGAAATTTCTGATTGCACACCCGGGATGATTAAAATCTTAACTGTGTTTGCTCCCTCGATCACTTCAGAAGAGAGCGAAGAGAGGGCGATCTTTTCGAAAGGCAACCTGGGTCATATTGAAACGATCGTTGAGCCTGGAAATGCAGAACTCATTATCACTGGCAATATCGGAGAGAGTTTTCGGAATTCCATCACCGTCGCATATGGATTTGTCAAGTATTTTTTACAACCTTATTACCCGGAAATACTATCCGAGAAAATGAAAATACATGTCGATATTCCCGGTTGGTTTCCGAAATATGACGGACCATCCGCAGGGGTGGGTATCGCTGTCTCCATGATCTCTGCTTTATTGAAGCAACCTATTCCCCCTACCTTTACCATGACCGGCGAGATCACTTTAATGGGCAACATTATGCCTGTCGGTGGCATTAAAGAAAAGATTGAAGCTACCTTGGAAAAAAATATCAGCCGTGTGTATATACCCGTTGATAACCGGGGGGACTATCTGGATATGATTTTGAAGGGTCTTGATGAGATGCATGAATATCCCGAGATCGTACCGGTATCCAATGTGGAAAATATCGTCAAACAGATCTTTACTTTTCCGGATCGTAAGCAAAATTAAGCGTTGATTCGATCTCCCTTTTCAGGGAGGGCTCCCAAAACGAGGCAGGCAATCTAACCAAAAATCCTCCGTTTTTGATCGTCATATAGTGTAAACCTGCTTGCCAGGAACCTGAAGATACCTGCTGGATGATATTATCCAGGGGAACCGTGTAGACTTTCAGAACAGAACCAAGGATGGGCAGAGAATGAACCTGGTTCCATGCGTCGTCAGGCAACAGGAGATAGTGATTTTCCCCCGGAAGAGCGGAGACCCACTCCAAGAATGCCGGAACATAAGCGCCTTCCGTGACGCAAAAAATGGAAACAGTCTGGTTAGGGGAAGCAAAATCAACCTGTTCGAATGAATCTTTTTGGATAGGCCATTCTAAAGTGGAGGGGGTGATGGCAGAGGATTGTAATCCCTTTGTAAAAGCTGTTTCCTCATATAATCGAATCGGATTTTTGCTCGGGAGATCCGTCACAAGCCAGTAGGAAGCTTTTTTCGGGAAGTAGCTGCCAATCTGTCCCATTAAGAAAGCGATATCCTCTTTCCGGTAAAGGATCCATTGTAGGTTGGGCACCGTTGCGGAAATAGTCAGCACATCCTCGGGAATAGCTTGCATCAAAACAAAATACGTCTCTGGAAATTCTTTGGCAACCTGCATAATGAATCGAGAGAACAAGGGGCCGCAAAAGACCACCTGGTTTTGTCGCGCCAGATTTTCTAGAGCGTTTTTGTACTCTGAAGCGAAATGACTCGTCTGTATTGCCAGGCGGATACGTCTTTTTTTCTCAAGTGTATGTAAAGCTGTCAGAAAAGGTTTCGTGAAAACCGGTTCCTCGGGTCCCAGGATATCGATGCAAAATCCAACGGAAACGGCTTGAACAAGAGGTTTTCCAGGCAGAAAGCTACACCCGGCAGGAACCATACAAAGCAGTAGCAGACAACTAACGATAATATAGGTGTAGTCGTGAATGAGAGTGAAATATTTAATTTTCATGAATAGATAAAAAAAAGTCCGGGTAAACACCCGGACTTTTTTGGGTAGCTGATGACTACTTGGATGCGACGATCTCTTTGAAGGCTTTGCCGGGACGGAAAACGGGCACTCTCTTTTCAGGAATGGTCATTTTCTTGCGGGTCTTTGGATTGACACCGGTTCTCTGGGCACGCTTCTTGGCCTCAAAATTACCGAAACCGATAATGGCCACTTTGTCGCCTTTTTTCACAGATAGCTTGACAGTGTCGAAGAAGTTACTTAAAACAGCCTCAACTTCTTTCTGCGGTGCTTTCGTCTTTTTTGCTACTTCCTTAACTAACTCAGTCTTAGTCATTATTTATCCCTCCTATAGATGGTTTTGTTCTCATTATTACAACATTTTTTTTTCAAATCAAGTGTTAATCACCTTTTTTTTTCATTTTTTTGCCTTTTTTTTCAAAAAAAGTGCAATTTATGCCGATATTTTTACCTGCAGGAAGAGCCAGGAAAGTCTAATCAGCTAGTGATAATGAGGGATTATGCGCAATAATAGATTTCATCAAAAAAATTGCGATAATATTTTTATGAAAATAGTGAAAAATGGCATTTTTTGTTTTTTCTTAATCGTTTTGTTGATTCTTTTCCAAATTTTGTATGCCCATCAACATCGGATCACTACTTTTCATGATAAAACAGAGAGAAAATGGATCCATACGATTGAACAAACTTACGAATTGCTGGATGGTACCTGGGATGACCAAATCGGATCCTCCAGCCAGGCGATTTTTGGTTATCAGGTATCCCGGCAAAAAAAATACTATGTCGCGATCGCCAGGCGGCGAGAAAAAGCAGAGGATGTTCTGCTGACGATTCGACCGGAATCGAATATGCTTCAGGAGTCGTTTCAATTCGCTCCTTATTCTTTACAAATCAACAATAACCTTGATTTTCGGGGTGTGATGGATCTTGATATGGATCATCACCAGGAATTGGTCGTGGTCGTCAATGGAAATTATGGAAAACGGATTTTTATTTTTCCCTTGTTAGAAACCATACAGCCGGAACGCTTTTTGATGCTCGAAATCTATCACAGAATTCAATTTCAGGATCTGGACCAGGACGGATTGACGGAGATTATGGCTTCAACAGAAAAGAACGGCATCCCCCAGCCGCCTTCCATTTTCCATTACCGATCCGGCGAGTTGATCCCATTAAAGAATGCTGATTTCCCTTTGTTGATGAACCAGTACTTGATCGGTTTACAGACAAAAAAACGGCTCTATCAATTTGTCAAAAATCCCTCTTTGCAGAATGAATTATTGCTGGCAGAGATGAAGTACTATATCGCCATGGAGGATATTGACCAGGCGACTACACAATATTACACCATGGTGGCCCAACTGCCAGACTCTGGTGCGGATAGAAAATTACCCATTTATCGCGGAAAAGTGCTTCTGGCGTACGCCTTTTTACAGAATAAGAACGAAGCGATGGCAGATACGATTCTTCAGGAAGCGGTGCATGAATTCTTACCGGAAAATACGCCGAAGGGATTCATACAAAGCCAGTTTAACGCAGAAAAAGGATTACTCTGTCTTCAACAGGCAGAGTACAGGGAAGCAGCCAACTATGCCTTGCTGGCTCTCGCATACAATGCCGACAACTCTACCGCTAAACAATTGCAGGAATGGCTTCCCAAGCAGTAGGTGGTATGATCAAAAGAGGAATCGGGAAGCGATTTTCTGTTTTGCTGACAGCTTCTTTGATCATCTCCCCCCCTCTTTTCTATTCGAACCGGTACCGTTCGGAAATGACGCAACGCATTCCCTCCAACTCAGAAGAAAGAATTCTGCAGTTGAAAATACAAAAAAAAGAGTATCTTCTCCCAAAGCCTCATCTGGCAGAATGCCGTATTCCTCCGTCTGCTGCGCTGACGCATTTAGAGAGCACTCCCTCCGGACACTCTATAAAGCAACAGAAATACCCGGGATATCCCTCTCCTGCCGAATATGCTGACGTTACCTCCTTGCAATGGAACCCCAACATCCCTTCTTATCATAGGGCAAGGACAGCGGTTTATCAGAACGGGTACGACTACCATACCCGTTATTTTCCCACTTTTCAACAGGGTGTAGACAGTACGATTACCAGTTGGTTTCAGGATGCTCTCCTGCCTCTGCCCCCTATACTGGAATGGATCCGGGGCGAACCTGTCACCGTCTTGGCTACCCAGTATGGCGAGATTATTGCCTGGCAACCTGTGCTGGCCTACAAAAAATGGTCCAAACAACTCCCGGTTAACGAAACCGTCATCAGTACTTTTGCTACCTACACTGATCAAAACAGGATTTTTCTTTTAGTGGCGACTGATAGAAAGATTCTCTATCAGCTTGATTTGGAAACGGGGCGTGAAGAGAGAAGAATTTCTCTCGAAGAGACCATACAAAGCCCTTTACAGATAGGGGAAATGGATAACCAGGTTCTGTTGGTATATAAAGGGGAAGAACATATATATGGCTGGAATGTTTTGCAATGGAAACTGCTTTTTCAGAAACAGGAAACATCCTTTACAGACCTATCCCCCTTTGTCGTGCAGATTCATCAACAGACATGCATTGTTCAGCCTTTTAATTCAGGCAGAATCATCTCTTTGAGCTTATCGGGCGAAACTCTTTGGGAGTTGGATACCACAGGGCCATTACACCAGGATCTCTCTCTCCTTGTCAGGGATGGGACACCATTTCTCGTGACTGCTCCTGATTCTTCTTTATTACTATTAGTACAAGCGGATACGGGTATCGTTCTGTCCAGGAAAGAGCTGCCCGGCAGACCTATCAGCCCGGTCGTTTTTGAGCCTGCCTTTCTTTCTGTATCCTTAGTGGTGGAGACGAAGCAGGGGATCACCGGATTCTTTTCAACAGATTTTGAGCAGCCAAAGCATAAAGATACATTTTGTCCCATCCCTCTTCATCGATGTCTGGCAATTTACGGATTTCATTTGGAGAAAGAACCGAACTATCTCCTGATCAACGAAAAACTGGAATGGATGGTGGTTGAAAAAGGATTACGGAAGTTATCCGAATTCTATCCGAGCCCTTTAACCCGATCCGAAAAGGCCATCACTACACTGCCTAGAGTGCCGGGGGCGCTGGTTCAAGGCGCATTGCTACTTAATCTCGGTAGTTCAGGTTTCTGTATGTTGGGGCATCCTATCCCGCAGGATCCATTGCAGGCAGGGGAATATAGGCACACCGGAGCGACACAGGATAGGAGTTCAGTGGAGCCGCCTTATTCGAACCAATCCAGTCGTAAAGAGATGGATACTCTCCCCGATTATACAAAAAAAAGAGCCATCCAGATGTCTATTCCCCACCCTGGCAATCTTCAGCCTCTGCTGAATCCTCTTCTTTGGGTAGATAAGATGACCGGCAGGTCCTATTGCCTCATTCTGTCCTCTCCTGATATTTTGACCATCCTTGATGACCAGCTGAAAATCAAATTTTCTCTCTCCCTGGGATTCGGTTCAGCCCTGACTGAACCTATACTGGAACAGGAAGAGACAGGGGAGCTGATGGTTTGGGCAGTGACGGATAAAGCTCTTTTGGAGGCCAGGATCTCTCCGGATTTTCAAAAATCTACCGTGACAGCGCTGGCTGTGGATGTTGGTTCCAAGGGGGGGAGCTTTTTGAAAAGTTCTCATTCAACCGGATTTAATCTGATATGGGTGGATGATCAGAATCAGCTGGTGGTTTTTTCGATGCCAAAGCGACAGATTCGGTATAAAGTAATCGTGGATTCCAAAAATATCGCTCTACAAAGCTGGGATGGCGAGCAGTATCTTTTTTGTGGATCGAAAGTGATTCGCTTCCGAGACGGAGAAGTGATTTCTCGGCACGGCATCTACGGGTCCTCCTCTACGGTAATTCCGTTCCAGGGACGGTTATATTGGATTCAATCCACGGAAGATGATATTATTTGCAAGGATGGCATTCAGGACGAGACACTCTGGTTTGTGAGAAGGCTTTGGTGCAAATCGCACTGTTTCTTTCAATCCAATCCCTCCGTTCTTGTCGATATCCAATCCGGGTACGTCGTCGTAGCTGACTACACCAGAATCCTCTCAATCGATTTGTCCAGGGGGTATATTCGGTGGAGCTATCCTTCCCGGGATGACATATTTCTCTCTCAGCCTACGATTATCAGAACCCCCTCGGCGTTTTTAGTCTATGCCGGCTCTCTGAGAGGGAAGCTCTACGCATGGCAGGCCGATACCGGAGAGCTGGTTCGAGGTTTTCCCCTGCCATTGCCCGGAAAGGAAGAACCGAAGGAAATCATGAAAGGTGCCTCAACCCCGATACTGACAAACGGAGCCCTCTGGATTCAGCGGAAAGAATACGGATTGGTGCAGTATGGCTCTCCCATTCCCTCTTCCTTGGATTTGCCCTTGATACAGTTCCGCCTGCAAAAAAAAATACCTTCCCCAAAAAATTTTTCGAGTTGGATTCGAACTATATTATATTGGGACACCTTCTTTTCATTTTCTAACCGTCTGAAATTAGTGTGGTAAACAGGAAAAAATACTGATTGTCGGGAAATAGATAAAAAATTCATTTTCTTGACTTTTTAAAAAAAAATGAAAAAATAATGAGTAATTGCTGGTTTAATTATATGGATTTGAAGGTTGAAATCTTCCTTGAGTAAAGGAGAGAAGCGATGAGAAAGTTACTGAGTTTGTTGGTTATTGCTTTATTCTTTATTGGTATGGTTCCCTCCGGAAACCTGCCTATATTGGGCTCAAATACGCAAGGAGCCACAGTCAACAAGAAAGGCACCATGATCGCCTTACGGTTTTATCCGGTTCATTCCACAAAGGAATATAAGGTAATCGGATGCACCGAAGCTGATTTTTCATTCTGCGGCGCAGATCCTTGTGAAGATACCCGAAGCTTTCCGTGGGAAAAAAGAGGAACGAATTTCTGGGGAAGGTATGCCCCGGGCGATCCCGCAAATTCATATTTAATGCCTTATGCTCCCTTAGCAAGAGATATGGGCGGCACACCGAAAGCGGTTCAGACACCTGGTTCTCTTTCTACCAACCCAAAGTGGTGGTCGATATTTTATCTGGATGTTCAAGCTTCCGGCGGCTCTTCGCAGGAAAAGAAGAAATTCTATGCGGTCATCGACGATGGTGGGCAGTTATGGCTCGATCCGGACGGCATGTTTAATGATCCCCGATATGATAAAAACGCTGATCCCCAGAGCGATTCTTATATACCCGGATCTGCGGTCAGTAATATTATGTCACGTATCGATCCAATACGGTCCAATAACACTATGGGACCTTATATTCTGAACATCCGTCATCCGGATTTCAAATCCAGGGTTTATTTTTGGGATCGCAATTCTGAATGGTATCACGGGACAGATAGATCTTTTAGAATTGGTTGGGTGGATCGACCAGAATATTTTGGCGAAGGCGCCCAAGATGATGATGGCCATATTTCCACCGGTATCGTAAAAGATGGGGAGTGGGAAGTATGCAATGCCGTCAACTGGGCCTGGAATCCTTTCCTTGGTCAACCGGCACTACCCGACACCTATGTTGTCGGCGTAAAGGTTTTTCCGAATAATACAATGTATTATGATGAAAACGGCAATGGCCGTTATGATACTTTTGAGACCATTTATAAGAAAAACCAAGGTAATACCGCTATGTTTGTGGAAGAGGGTGATATTCGTCTTTCTCCTGCCACAATATTGGTTGGCGGGGAAACCTATTCCTATCCAGCCAGCGAATTACCTATTTTTCCAGGAAGTCAGGATTTGGGAAGAACTTTACTTCAGTTTTTACCTTCCTCTGCATTTCAGACCAGATTTCTTGATGCAAACGTGGATAATCAGTATTCTATCGGTGAATACATATATCGAGTATACGGTAACCCCTCTTTTATCAAGCAGGGTGATATTCGTTTAACCAACGTTACTGTTGGAGGGCATTATCTGAAAGAGGATGCCAAATTTAGCACTGATTTTATTTTTGGACCTAATGATGTATTGTTGTTAAATGAGGTTTTAGAAGCAGCCTGTGACAGTACTCTTTATGATATTTCCCTAGAAAGCAATATTTGGTTGGGTAATAATCCTTCCCAAACCGTAGGCGCTCTTCGAACACCCAATCATGAATTTGAACCACCGTATCAGCGAATTCAGAAGAATACAGTTTTGGATGAAGATGGCGATACATTCGAAATGCCTGCCTCTACTTTTCATGATATTCCCCTGCGCTACCGGTCTTATATCGGCGTGCAATGGTTTAAAGACAATGGCTTGGACAATAATTTTGGTGCCAATCTTCCCTCTGACAAGTTAACAGCACAATCTTTATCGGATGAATATGAACCGAAACGGACTGGTGAGGAGTTTTTAGGTGCCAACAACGCTAATAACAACATGGTTCCTGATTTTGGATATCCACTTACGCAATTTGGCGATTATATTTTATTTCATGATTCAAATGGTCCTGATAACGGATTTGGTTGTGGAGAGACCTTGTACCGAAAAAAGGATAAGATCGTTCCATCTATACCGTCTGAGTTTTTTGTTCAACCGGGTGATTATCGGTTGATACCAGTGACAGTAGATAGGGGTGGCAATGAGATATACTATCCCAGCGATTCTGTGGTTCAGGCAGGAGATGCTGATGTGGGGCTTACACTCTCTTCTTTATATACCATAGATCCGGTAACAGGAGAACGATACGACTATATCACCTATTACGATGAATTCATTTTAAATAGATTCGATACCAGTAATAAGAATGAGTTCTATATCCAATCCGGTGAATTTGAAACGCAAGAGATCATTTATTATGATGCCAACCTTAATAAGATGGTGGATTTGGGCGATACCCGCTTAAAAGATGCCAATTATTCCGGCAGGGAGTTTCTTGGTGGCTCCAAGATAGAAACAGCAGCAGAATATTGGTATAACCAATCCAGAGTTTTTATGCTTTCGATAGGTTTAAATGGTGATTCACGTTTTATAGATATTGAGGTGATACCCGGCAAGCTGAACCTGGATGTCAATATCGACAAACCTTTGAAAGTGGAACAGACTTCTACCATCAAGATTTCCGCTGATAAGATGAATCTGGCACCGGATGAAAAGATTTTTATTTCTGTCAGAGAACCAAAAGAGACCTTGGATGAGTCTAAGCCAGAACCAGGTATGTTTGAGGAAACTTTGATCGAAAATGGTAACTATATCGGTGTAACACCTAGTACACAATCGATCTATACTGAATCAAACTGGAATCGATATTATGCTTTCGGTAATGCTCTTCAGACCTATTCTTATTATCCCGAATCTACACTATGGGGCACCGGATCTGACGGATTTAAAATTGGTGGGATCACGTATGCCTATATGTCAGTCACGGAAGATGGGCAGATCGCTCTTTACAGAGCTTCCCCCTCTTATTATCCGTATGAATACCGTTATGATTACTCGTATGGTCATTTCGGCGGGAGAGTGTATCCTTTCAGCTGGGGCGGAGGCTATAATTATCCACTTTATGCGTACTGGTATTATAACGATAATATGTATAGTGATAGATATAGACCATGGGATGAAATGTTAATGCTTGGTTCATGGATTATCCCATTTGGTGGTCAATGGCACGTACCTTGTCAAAATTATTATTATAATTATTACCCAACTGATTATTATGCTTGGTATAAGCCTATCCCCGGGTATGGAATATGGTATGAAAAAACAAATGAGTATATTCGTATAGTTTGGAAATTATGTACTCAACCATTTGAAGGAAGAGGGTATAACCCGACTTATCATTGGCAACCGCCATCTAGACAGTATGCAACGACACAACTGCTACGATCCACTTCAGAATTTGAAGCGATTATTTATCGATCCGGCAATATCCAGTTTAACTATAAGGATATGAATATTTATCAACCCAATGTATATGTATACGACAATGATTATGACCGGTCTTCACCATTCGAGCCGGATCCGAACCCGATGAGCACTCAGTATCACCTAGTCCAATACCGCCCCATGATAGGTGTTTCATCTCAGGAACTTGGTAAATACATGCTATCAAAATACAGTTATCCCAATACTGCGCTGACCGGTTTTGATTTTCTCGATGGCAAAACTATTATGTTCAGTGCACCGGAAAAGCCAGATGTGGATCTCTACAACCAAAAGATCTTTACCGCGTATGGCGAGATCAGCAAAGACCATCCGGTGTATGAGTTTCAATACACACCATACCGAGGCTCATGCAATGATGGATTTCACGGCAAGGATGGCTTCTTTGCCGGCACCTCTATTTTCAACCAGCTCGAGATTCGGGCTTTTATCGAAAAAGGCGGTGTGAGGACACCGGTACCGATGGATTCCGATTATACCGGTTCCTTTGATACCAACTACCGCGACCCTCACTGGATTCGGTCTAAGTTCAACAAAGCGGAATACCAGGAAAACTATCGTAAGGAGCCGGCATTCGTGATTCCCCCAATTCCCGTGAACACGATGCCTGACGACCTGCCGGATTATTACAATAAACAGTTTGAAGACCTTCGCAGTAAGTACGATTGTTATGCGTATTTGCGCTACGATATCGCTCCGGAAGAGCTCGTGATTGAACCTTCCGTGAAATGTCTGGACATGGTCAGTTCACGGTTTCCGAATTTCTCTTTTACCGTGAAAGATGCGGACAATCCCAATGATGTCAATGATCCGGCCAACCTTGAGATGAAAACCCCCAAATGGTTTGCGGGCTCTCCTTCTTCCCAGGACGGTTCTGCGGGGCGTGATGACGGGACGGACCCTGGTGACAGGAATAGAGCCAAACCGTTGCTATACCCGGGTGATGGAAAATACGATTATGGGAAAGATTTGGAAGGGAACAATTCCAAAGGTTCTTACGGGTATCCTCTGATCATGAACTATAACGCCCATGGTGCCGGTATCAACTACCTGTTTACCGCCCAAATAGGCGGTGATGGTGCCAATTGGAGGCGGTATATCGTTCAGGTCAATATGGACGGTACCTATGAATTCTGGCGTTGGTTCGAGGGTGACCTACCCGGGCAGGTTTTCGGCGCATTAGACCAGCATGATATGCTCTACACTGTCCGTGGCTACTATATACCCCAGGGCGGGCAGTGGGATCCGGTCAGCGGGAACACCAACCCATATTACAAAGTATTTGATCCCTGGCGCTTGTCGGCCTCGTTCCTCGAAGACATGGACGCTTCCATCGGGCAAGGCTCCTGTGATTATCTTAATGACATGTTCCC
>JAJFUD010000067.1 GCA_021372585.1 bacterium | reverse complement strand
TCCGGCATCAGGGCTGCTACAATCTCTCCGCCATCGTCGGCTGCAAGCATCATACCGTTTGATTCGACTCCACAGAGTTTGGCAGGTTTCAGGTTGGCGAGTATGATTATTTACCTATGAGTTCTTCAAGAATGTAGTATGAATCCAGGCTTGCAACAGGCTGCCTCGGTTTTTTCTCTACAATACCCATTTCAACCTGAAGGAGTTTTTTGACTTATTTACGGTTCGGCAAAGATCACCTTTCCTATCCTGATGTCAAGTTTTGCAAAGTCTTCGTAATCGATTATAGGGGTTCTGTTTGCCCTTTCTCAGACAAGAAGTTGCCTATCCACAGATATCTGATAAATTTCTCAACTTTTTTAATTAATATATAAAAAGCAATGAAAAAAACTCCATGAAAACATGACTCTCTATGATGTAGGGGATCATAGAGATAAAAGTGGAGATTGATTCAAAAAGTGATAACTTAGATTGTGTATGGATGAAGTTAAGAATGAAATGTTATGATTGATGGGGAAATATCGTAGAAAATAATACTTTTGAGAGATTGTTTGTAGAAAAACAGAGAGAAAACTTATTTGTTTTATTACTAAATATCAAAAACTAATATTTTTATAATATGAGTACTAAGTGGTGTTACTAATTTTTTAAAAAATAATACTACATAAAGCCTGGTGCTGTTTGGAGGACTCATGAATTTATGAATCGAACCACTGATAAGCGTTACTCTTCTGATATTTATACTAAAAATAACCTAAATATTCAGGCAAAGTTTCACCAATATCATCTGAGAAAAATTTTTTTTTTGACCGGTGTATTGGTAATAATTGTTCTTTTGGTCGGTATTGCAGCAGTCTTCGGCTCCTATGATCTCACCTTTGGTGAGGTTTATAAAATCATTGGCGGCGGAGCTATTGTTAAATTTTTCCCAAAATTCGCTTTTCCCGAGTCTGTTGCTGGCACCATAATATGGGAGCTTCGTCTTCCAAGAATATTCATGGCAATCGTCTCAGGTGCAAGTCTTGGGGTTGCTGGTGCAATTATGCAAGGGGTACTCCGCAATCCATTGGCCGAACCATTTACTCTTGGTATCTCTTCTGCTGCTGCAATGGGGGCATCCCTGTCGATCATCGGTGGGATAAGGTTTTTTGGACCCTACAGTGTGGTGGTCAATGCCTTCATCTGCGCTTTCATTGCAACCATAATCATCTATACGGTCGCAAAAAGCAAGGGCATGACCCCTGAAACAATTATTCTCTCCGGAATTTCCGTCATGTTCCTGCTTGATGCTGTTACCTCCTTCATGCAGTATCTTGGCACTGAGCAACAAGTTCAGGAAGTAGTCTTCTGGATGATGGGAAGTATATCGGTTGCCGGCTGGGATACCGTGCTCATCGTCTTTCTGGTTGCCATAGTTTCTATTCCATATCTGATCTACAAGGCTTCTGATATCACTATTATCGGGGCTGGTGATGAGACCGCCCACAGCCTTGGGATCAATGTCGAAAAGGTCAGGATGCAAACCCTCGCATTTGGGGCTCTGCTCACAGCCGCAGTTACTGCATTCTGCGGGATCATAGGTTTTGTCGGCCTACTTTCCCCCCACATTACAAGGATGATCATCGGGGGAGACAACCGGTATGTTATTCCGGGGTCTGCCATGGTTGGGTCAGTTCTTCTCCTTGGCGCAGACACAGTTGCAAGAACTATCCTCGCCCCCATGATCCTTCCGGTCGGGATCATGACAGCCTTTGTCGGAGTTCCATTCTTTATGTACCTGTTTATGCGTAAGGGGAAAGAATCATGGTAAAAGTTGATATCAATAAAGTATCCTTCAGTTATCCTAGTGCAGATATACTCCATGATGTGACTTTTCAGATAGGACCCGGAGAGATAACTGGTATAGTCGGTCCAAATGGCTCTGGAAAGAGCACTCTTATTAAGTGTATAGACACGATCCTTAAGCCAAAGGGTTCTATTCTCCTCGACGGAACAAATGTTTTGAAGATGGATTCAATCGAACGTGCTCGTAATATTGGCTTGGTTCTCCAGTATGGTACCAGTGCGATGGATTCAACTGTCTTTGAAACCGTGCTTATGGGCAGGAGACCCCACTCTACATGGAGGATAAGGAGTGAAGACATAGATAAGGTTACAAAAACTTTAGAACGTCTTGGTATCGAAGATATGGCTATGCGGAATTTTGCTAGTCTGTCCGGGGGGCAGAAGCAGATCACTATGCTTGCCCGTGCGATCTGTCAGGAGCCTGAGTTTCTTCTTTTGGATGAACCTACCTCTGCCTTGGATATCAAAAACCAGCTTGAGGTACTTGATATCGTACGAGCACTCGTAAAGGAGCGAAACATGGCAGCTATCATCGCCATCCATGATCTTAATCTCGGCGCCCGTTACGCAGACTCAATCGTAATGCTCAGAGAAGGTATGATCTTTTCTACAGGAAAGGCAGACGAACTCTACACTCCAGAGATGATCGAGGAAGTATACGGTGTGAAAGCCGTAGTATTGGAAGTGCTCGGAAAACCTCATGTTGTTCCTGTAAGCCCTATGAAAAAAGAACTCTCTAATCAGGCAGAGTAAAAGTCTCTTAAGGAGTATTTCATTAAACGGTACATATCGAAGAACCTTGCACTTTAGGTCGAAAGATAGGGTCACCTCTTGAGCAGCCTCTCCATTTCTGTTGATCTTAAGCTTGTCAAGCCCCCAGACTTGGATGGTATGTGGGGCGTACCTTTACTGCAGTCTTGGTCAGCTTGGTTGCCTTAATTCTTCTCATGTTCTTTATAAGTCTCTTTATTTCGGCGGTGATCGATGATCGGCTCTCAACTGTTGCCCACGCCTACAGAATCCTGGTGACTTTTGATTTTCAATTTCACTCTTGCAGGATTGAACTTATCTTGTCTGCAATGCAAAAAAGTAGCAGATGAGTTCATACTGTCATAGGAGTAAACTGAACTCAGAACTATTTTCCTGTCAGAAGAATACTTTTCTTAGTATTTTCTTGGTATAGGATCTTGTTTAAATCCAAAGATATATATAAATGCCTCTGCCAGCTTTTTTGGAGATCCTGCAAAAAAAGCAGAAAAGGAAAAAGGAGCAGAAAGTTCTCAGTTTCCTCTTTCATTTTTACACGTTAGTTACACGTTAGTTCCTTGAAGGAGTAACCGGTAGTTTTTACTTCATGTCTTCTGTTCTTATTTGTTCTTTGGTAAATACCGCTCTCCTTCATCGAGTGGGACAAACCTGAATAAAAAAAGATAAAAGGGTTCAGGCTGTGGATGAGAAACTCTGGATCAAACTATGCTTTCCCTGTTTTTATTCCTGCCCCTGGAATTCAGGTAATAAAATAAACGAGGACTGTGAAAAATCCACGTGGTGTGTTTTTGGAAGGAAAAAGCGGAAAAATACCCTTTCCTGCCTTTCACAGAATTAAAGACCTTCCTCATTATTAACTAAGATAAAATTCCTGGAAATTAAGAAATATTCGGATAGATAAAAAGTCCGTCCTTCTTAACATCCATATCCGGCAGTTTTAGAAAGTCTGTTACATATTTTTGGTGAATCTCGTAGGGATCGATGTCATCCAATTGATCCGGATACAGGGCCTTTGATATATACAATGCCCCAAGGCAGTTGCTATGAGAGACGATGTTCACATCAACCAGGTATACCTTGTTATTCTTCACGGCATCTATGGAGTCAAAACCAGGCATTGCTTTGATTTTATCAAGTTCAGCTTGGGCTACTGCCTTGTCCGTCAAACCATAACCTAATGCTACATCAAAGTCTTCCATCACGATTACTTCAGGGTTCTTCGCAATAACTACCTCTGGATCAATCTCAAAGTAAGATGCAGTATCCATGATGTTTCCTTTTGTATCTTTTGTGTTTTTGGTCATGGTGTTTGCACCAAGGAACTGAAGAGTCTTGATTGTTGGGCATTCATCGCCACCGCTCCCAAGAGCTCCATTTTTTCGTGGATATAGATAAATCACTTTTGCTCGTTCATCCTCATCCAAGTCGGCAAGTTTATTATGAATCTCACCTAACGTGTTTCCCATCCAGTCAACATATCTGTTGGCAGAGTCCGGGGAGCCGCAAAGATATCCGAGCATCTTTGCATACCCTAAGCTGTTTTGGATATCTCCGTGGTAGATCATGCTTAAGGGAGTTAAGCCGGTTTTCTTCATCTTATTCATAAGTTCTTCATCAAAGAACTGATTCTGCACAATAAGGTCTGGTTTTAGGGCTACAATAGCTTCTATATCTGGTTCTTCTGCATCACCTACATTCTTCACCTTACTAATCTCGGGAAGAATAATACTCCGGGAAGCAGTGTCTTTATCAATTCCGACAATTCGGTCTCCAACTCCTATTGCTTGAGCATTCTCAGCGATCATTTTGTCCAGAGAAACTATACGCTCAACAGGTGTCTTGACCCTTATAGGATTATTGTAGGAATCTTGCACAACCATTTCTGTTGCAGTTCCATCAATGATTGCCTTCACTTGTTCAACGTCCTTGCTGTCCACTTTTCCGTCAAGGTTAGCATCTGCAAGTAATGTTTGGTCAGCTTTTCCTGCTCCAATCTGTTCTATCAGATCGATGTCTTGCTGATCTATATTCATATCCCCATTAGCATTTCCGTAGATGAAAAGTGTAAAATTCATTCCTGTAGTGGAAGTTTCTGTAGTGGAAGTTCCTGTAGTGGAAGTTCCTGTAGTGGAAGTAGTGGTGACGTTTTTTTCATTATCTGAACTCATAGAAACTCTCATAACTCCAAATACCAGGATCAATACTACTAAAAAGAGACCAATATATAGATACTTGTTATTTTTGTCCATGTTTTTTCCTCAATGCACATAAATTTACATGATAAAGAACCGTTATGAATAAGCATATCAGTGTTTTTCTCTGCCTTCAATAGCGTATCGAAAGTTCTGTAAATTGTAATAAATCCTGTTTTCTTTATTACTGACCACAAAAACAGGTATGAGATTCTTTGAATAACAGGCAAAAACCGAAAGTCCTTTTTGACTTAGTTTTTTGCTATTGTTTCTATTTCCTTTTGGGTAGTAGGGTTGCTTCTTTGTGTTTCAAATTCGTTGAATTATCGTGGATTACTATCAAGATGAAAATGCGACTTTAACTACAAGTGTGGCTTGATTGTGGGTGTAAAATTGGTCTTTTAGGCAACACTATTTCTGAAATAAATCAGGTAACATATGCATTTATTATTAAAAAAGATTATGTTTTTATCTTTATTTGTTTTACTTTTTTAAATAAAACTCTTATTTTATCACGGTTGATATGCCAAAAATAACATCATTTTATACCATGTCTCAAAGAACTATGTTAGAAAACCACTATACATAGTATTTAAGTTTGTACAATGCCGCCATTCTATGAAAATAGAAATCCATTTTTTATTTACTTAAACTTTACTTTCAAAGAAGTGCGATTTTTGCCTGGATTTCTCCTCAAAACCACTATCAGATGCCTTTTCATTTCTCTTTGATTTGTTGATCCTAACTACTAAATTCACTTTAAAAAGTCTATTGATAATGATTTACTTGGAAAAGTATATATAAAGGTTGATCCTAATTAAAGAGTATGGTATTTTTGAGAAAGAAACTTATCAAAGGCAAACCTTACTGGTACATTGTAGAAGCTGCC